>DDSI01000033.1 GCA_002343335.1 Bacteriovoracaceae bacterium UBA2394 | reverse complement strand
TTGCTGATTAGGGGTTAGTTGCTGGAGGTTGTGTCATGAATCTTTTGAGAAATTATAGGAAAAATACCAGGACAGGATTTGGAATCGCTGAAGTCATGGTTAGCCTTGTGATCTTGGCCGTGATCGGCCTCTCCATCTTTATTTTTGTCCGCAAAAATTCACGCTCCATGAGCTTCGAGAGCATGAAATATCAGGAAGTTCGCGCTTTCAATATTCTTAAGGAAAAGCTCAATCGAGATATTTTTCGAGTCCAAAATGTCACGGGCGCGAGCCGATTAAATGGTCTGAATGTGGGGATGACTCGCTGGCCCGATTGGAATCAACCATCAAACGGAAATTTCGACTCCGTAAAAATCCTTCTCAATGAATACTCCGAAATTTCGATGCCGGTTCGACTCGCTTGTGGAAGCGATCCCTCCGCTCCAATTCCTTGCACCTCCGCGACGGATGTATGGATCCGGTACGACGCTACCTCACAAGGCGCCGCTCATGATCGATATTTTCGAGAAAACATTTTAAGTCTTCTTCCCCACACGCATGCCTACGTAACGCTTGCTTCTCCTCATGCAAAAAATATTTATAAAGTGCAGTCCTCCACATGCGTTTTGAATAGCACCGCCCCTTGTTTCATCCAGCTGGAAAAAAGTGCTTCCACCTTCGATCCTACTGATTTTTCAAACTACGCCCTCGAAATGCGAATCGCTAAGGAAGTGCAACTGACCTTTGAAGATGATCCGCAAACCCCTNNCCCCTGGGGCTAAACGTTTAGTGCGCAAATCAAAGGGACAAGACGAAGTTCTTGCGGATGGGCTTTTGAAGTTCCACATCTATTATGAATTTCAAGATCCCGATCCTCAGAATCCAACGAGAATGCCCTTGCCCAGCCATCCTTCGGATCGCCATCCGGGAATGTATCGTAGCTTGGGCGATGCGAGTGGCTATTTGAGCCAATGCTCGATCGGCGCCAGTTGCTTTGGATACGCAGACGTGGTCGGAGCTCGCATTGAATTCGAAAAAGATCTAGGCCCCGCTGTGGAATCCTTTAAAGGCTCCACAGACGAAGTCTTGGTGCGTAACGATCGCTTAATCTTTACAAAAACTTTCTCACTTTCATTTTCAGAGGGAATTTCCAAATCAAAATCGCAGTCTCAACTCGAGGGCGTTCCGGTTTCGTGTTTAGATCCCATGCGCAGCCGATGTCGGAAAGAATGCGCGAGTCTCTTTACCAAAGATCAATTTGGAGATCAGTGGAAGGGTTGGGGATGTTATCAAGGGATGCCGAATACCGATCCTCAATTCGCCTACTGCAATTCTCCTCGCGCCACGACCCTTGATCCAGGAAGTGTTCCCGACCAAAATGGAGGCATTCCCTCACTCAACAAAGATTTTTGTGATTGCTATACCACGCAGGATTCTTCTGGAAATTTTAAGATCGTCGATTTTTGGGTGGAATCCGGACGCCAGTGGCAAGAACTCGTTCGGTTTGAAGAACAAGGAGATGTGAACAACGCTAATTTTAAAAAGAAGGATGTGCTTCGTTATGCATGGAACGGTACTTACGATGCCCCTTGGCGCTCGCGCCAAGTTGAAGCCTGCATTTCGACGAGAGGATGTTGCGCAGGAGAAATTCGAGTTGGGACGGGTAAGGATGCGTCTTACCCTCCAGGTCGAGGACATCCCGCCTGCGAAAATAAATGTGGAAATGCGACGAACTCACCGCCACCGCCCCCTGAAGGCTGGGACACGGAGGGATAATGATATGACATTGCGATTAACAAATAATGAAAATGGCGGCGCACTCATTTTGGTCCTGATCGCCATTCTTACTCTCTCCATCGGAGCAGCAAGTTATCTCAAACTTTACGGAGCATGGAGCCAGGAAGCAAAAATGAATTCCCAACTCGAAGAGCTTCGTCTCATTGCGGTGGCAAAGAGCGACCAATTCGGCCAGCAAATTTTTGAGGATATTCGAACCCAATCGAGCGCGGGCAAGGTCGACGCAATTTCGGCATCTTATCTCCAGAATTTATCAAAAACGATTCTTCATAAAGCCATTTCCACTCCAGAGGAACGGGTGAATCCCGGTCTTTTTGAGACGCGTTTTCAAATTATCCGATGCAACGAACCCGATCCCGCGACCAATGGACAGACACAGCGGCCTTGCACCTTCGATTCCGCGATTCTCCCTAAGCAATTTCAAACTCGAACGACGATTTCAAATCGACTCACCGGCATGATCACTTCCGTGACGGTAGACGGCCAAATTGCTCCAGCACCTTTGTCCGATTTTGCGGCGGTTGTTTCAGCATCCGATAAGCCCATCAATTTTTCTGGCGCAAAAATTGATGGCAATGTGGGATATTTTTTCAAAGATAAAAATGCGGACTATGCTCGGCTCGGCTTTGTGCCAACGGCATGGTGCGAAAAGGGAAGCTCAGGAACCGCTTGTCGACAGTTGCAATATCCCAACGGCGTTCCCGATCCCGTTCCGGTTCCTGATCCCTCGGCAACATTTACAGGAATCGTGTCCACGAATCTGGCCAATGAAAGTCAGTTCAAATTTTACGATATTGAATCGTTTGTATTGGCCGGCCAACATTGGAACAAGGGTCCGGGACAAACCCATCGCCTCTGTTCCGATTATCCCCATCCCAATTCCTGCGAGGATGTTCCCAATGGAATTCTTCCGAAGTTCGAAAAAGGAGTGAATTGGAACGCCGATGCTTCCATCACTGAAATTTTTAACAATTATAAATCACAAAAGGCATCTATCACTCGATCGATCGCTTGCTCTCATTCCGGATCTGTCTGCAGCGATAAGTTCACTTTGAAAATGAGCTATGATGCGACTCATGGTTGCAAGGTAGAAATCCTCAATGGTCCCTCTAAGGTTTCTGAATTTCAGCCACAGAAAAATGATGTCATTTTCATCCCCGGAGAAACCCGCTTATTGGGCGGCGATTCTGAACCACACATCGCTAAAGCCTGCAGTGACACTCTTTATCTCGTGGAAAATAAATTGATTATTGGAGCGTCGGTAGAGAAAGCGGGAACTGGCAGCGGAAATTCGATTTTCTACACGTACAATGACGCCGTTGTGAACGGATCGACGAAGTTGAGAAATGGAAAAACAATTGCTCAACAAAGAATGGATGGCGACTACGTCAACTCGGCGAATCCGTCTGATGCGGTGTCTCTCCGTCTAGATGCTTCCTTCATTGCCGCTTCAGAGAAAGGTTCCTCCGGAGAGATTATTCGAGAATCGAGTTTTCGGATTGAAAAGAGCGAGGTTTATCCCAAAACCGCAGACAATAAAATTCCTGCCGTTAAACTGGGGATCTTCGAAAGCACAGGCTTGTTTGTTTCCGCACAGTCGATGCCTTCTCGCTATCAGTTTCGGGCCACCTCGCAAAGCCCGTGGAACTGGGACGGTTTTGAACGAGTCATGAAGGCTCCAAATTTTTCTGCGGGCATTCCGAGCGCGCTCAATTTTGCGACCAATCTCGCTGTGCGATGGATCGTGACTTCTCGCTCTCAAACCGACTATCGCCCTCAGGACGTAATGTAACTTTATCGATCCTGAAATTAACCTTTCAACGGCCTCGCTTTTGACTCAGTCCTCAGCGAGCGCGAGTCTTTCCATTCTAGATAGAACCTTCGTGCAGGTGAATGAGCTTCTGGCAGAGCTGTATTGATAAGGAATGTTTGATCCAATGCGCTATCAGTTAGTCGTTCGAATTTAGCGGCGAAATCGCTAGAATGACAGGCGGGGGGAGCGCCTGTGAAATTCAAATCCATTTTTATTTTAAGTGTTTTATTTTTGATGGGCTGCGCTTCAACCTCTTTGGTCGCGAAAACGTCCATTGAGGAAGAGCTCTACATTGT
>DDSI01000159.1 GCA_002343335.1 Bacteriovoracaceae bacterium UBA2394 | reverse complement strand
GACCACGCTAGTTGAGAAGATCAAAAAGCGAGGACTCGTGCCCACTGGCGCTTGACCAACACGCCCACTTTCGAAGACCGTCAATTCACTATGTCTATCAAGAGCGACAAGTGGATTACCAGAATGGCTAAAGAACAGGGAATGATTGAACCTTTCGAGTCCTCCCAGATTCGATCGGGCGTCATTTCTTACGGGGTTTCGTCCTACGGGTACGACATGCGCGTAACAGACGAATATAAGATTTTCACCAACATCAACTCGACAGTCGTGGATCCCAAAAAATTTGAGGAGTCGAACTTTGTTGAGTTCAAGGGGCCAATGCTGGTCATTCCTCCCAATTCATTTGCCTTGGCGCGAAGCTACGAATACTTCCGCATTCCGCGAAATGTGTTGGCGGTGTGTCTTGGAAAATCCACCTATGCGCGCTGCGGAATCATTTGCAACGTCACTCCTTTCGAGCCGGAGTGGGAAGGTCATGTGACGATTGAAATTTCAAATACGACCCCGCTGCCCGCTCGGATTTATTCGAATGAAGGGATTTGCCAGGTTTTATTCTATGAATCCGATGAGCCTTGTGCCGTTTCTTACAAGGATAAGAAAGGTAAGTACCAAGGCCAAACGGGTATCACATTGCCTCGTCTTTAAGATTGCGTTGGCGTAGTCTTGCAACATGTTTGCGGATTTGCATTTCCACACGGTGTGTTCGGATGGAAAGCATCCTGTCGCGTGGGTGGCGGAGCGACTGTATCATGCTCATAAACATTACGGTTTAGAACTCGCTGTTTTGACAGATCATGACGGCGTTTATGGCTTCGGTGAATATGAGTCTCTCGTTCGCGATTGGACCTTTCCCATTTGCGCGTCCGAACTTTCTTGCACCTACAGCGATCCTAAAAATTCTGGGAAGTCGATCGAGCTGCATCTGCTCATGTATGGAATCGATCCGCACGACCAGGAAATTCAAACGGAGTTCCGGCGCTTCAAAGAGGAGCGAGAAAATCGATTTTTTCGAATGTGCGAGCGGGTTCGTGAAGCAGGACATTCCATTGATGCGGAAGGTTTCGCCAAACGTCATCAGGGAGTCTTAGGGCGACCGCACGTTGCGGACCTGATGGTGGAGTCGGGAATCGTGAAAGACCGGGCCGAAGCATTCGATAAGTATTTAAAAGATGGAAAACCTTTTTCCGTGCCTAAGTGGCGCTTTCCACTGGAACAAGCACTCGATTACGCGCGTCGGAAGAAATGTAAGACTTCGGTCGCTCATCCTGGGCAATATGGATTTCAGAAGGATTTGCTCGCGACCTGGAAGGATCTGGGTGTGGATGCCATTGAAATTCATCATCCAAGACATACGCCGGAGATGACCCGCGCCTACTGGTTGATTGCCAAGGAATTGGGATTTTCTATCTCGGGCGGAAGCGATTTTCATACGCGTGAGACCGATTTGAGCGCCGGCGGTGAGCCTTCGCTTGGAAGGACTTCATACAAAATGGAAGATGCGCGAGAGTTTCTGGGAGAGTTGCTCGGATGAGTGACGAGTATAATCGCCAGCTCTTTGGGGAGATCAAAGAGTTCGTTCCCATTAAAATTCTCGATAAAGAGTATAAAGTTCCGCTCCGCTTAGAATTGCTTCGTGTATTTCAATTCTTGGATTTCGACATCGACTATGCGCGACTCTGTTGGAACGGATCGTGCCAGCGCTGCGTCGTCTCCTACGAAACTCAAACATCCAGCTCGGCTTCCGGTACCAAGATGAAGCGCCAAGAGGCGCTCAGCTGTCGTCTTAAATCCTGTGAGACGATGAACCTTCTAAAATTACCTGCGACAATTAAACCCAAAGGTTAGGGGATGCTCTTGCCCTTAGAGCCCCTAAAACCCATTTAATAGCCCTCTACTTGGCCTTTTAACTGGTCCAGGCCTTGCATAGAGAGAGCTTAGGTGTCGTCTGTGCGAAATATATTAGGACCAGCTGTCATTCTATTCGTCTGCGTTTCAAACATGGCGTACGCCGATGAGCCCACTTCCAAACCTGCCACTCAGTCCACCACTCAGTGCGCACTTCCTAATCCTGAGGTTATGAATTCGATCCAAGCGATTCAGCAGGCCCTTCAAATTGAAAGCGATATCCTTTCTACAAATGAGCAAAGGCGAGTTGAAAGACTTTTGGAAATTGATGGGACATTAAAAGCGCAGGAGGTCGCGAAGAAAAATCGAACTATCGATATTCAGGAGATTCAGCTGGAAATAAGGCGTATTCAGACTGACATTTCCAAATTAGAAGATCAGGTCGTTCTATTCAAAAAGGATCAGATCATTTTTGGTCGAACGGAATCCATTCGGAAACTAGTGCGTAACATCGATGAGAACTCTCAGAAGCTGGAGCGTCTCAATAAACAGATCAAAATTTGGACTTTGTCTTATGGCTTACACCACAAGCTAAAAGAAATGAGTGTCAGCGGCGATCGATTTCGGGATTCGGAAATAGAGTGGGATAACTCGGGATGGCCGGGATGGCTTGGACTGAAACCCTCCGCCCATTCCCGCTTGCAGAACCCGATTGCTGCTTACGGTCTTCTTTTGAATTTGATTCAAGAGGTGAAACGAGACAAAGGACAGCACGCTCTCGACGAAGTTGTAGCGTTAAAGAGTGCGATGGTCCTTGTGACGTCAATGCAGGCTGATGAAAAGAAGGTAATGGAGGAACACGAAGCCCTCGTCAAGGAGCTGCAGATTCAGCAGTCGTGGCGAAAGGAGATTTCGACAGACCTCATTAAGCGGGCTCTGGCGGATCTCAATTTGAATCCTAATTGGAATATCGATTTGGCAATGAAGATTGATGAACGAAATAAGAAAATTGGGGACCTTCAAGCTTTAATCGCTGAGCTCAATGAAAAAATAGATTCGGAACGAGAGAGGGATCGAGCGGAACGAAAGACCGAATCGAGAGCGGGAGCGGAACTTTTCGCCGAGAAGCGAGAGATGAAAGAGAAGCAAAATGAGCTGGAGTCAGCTCGTCGTAGCTTGGATGCGGAAAAAAACATTGCACCCTTCGAAATTGAAGTAAGGGATCCTTCAAAACTGACGGCGAATCATCGCGCAATTTATGAAGCGCTGAAAGCAAAAGCGGAAATTCCATTTCGGACCGTTACGAACCTTCTCACGGCACATGAAGCGTTCCTCTTTAATATACGAAACCAAAACGCACGGCAGGAGCCGACGCTTCTTACGGATAAGATGAAAGAATTGTCGTCTCAAGTTTCAAAAACTTCCGAGCCGGCATATATGAAGCGAGAATACCAAGGTCTTATCAATCAATCTCTGGGTCGGGATTTGGTTTATAATCGGGACTATTTCACGTCCATGGACATTCTCTGCTCGGGCAAGAAGCAATGTCGGGCTGGCACGATGTTCGATCAAGTTTTCATGCGCTCTCATCTAGGAGCTCAAGAATTTCGAAAACTGAATCCCGTTGTAATATTTACCCCGGGGCACATCATGAGTGGTTACATGAAGAAAGACGCGGACGGTGCTTGGATGCTTCAAGGGGTTGAGATGACCGTGAAGGGCGAGGGCATCGTGCCATTCGGAAAAGTTTCTGAGCTCAACCAACCACTTCGAATTGTAGATGCTGAGGATTTTGCGCTCGTGGAGATCTTCAAATCTGATTTGAAGGATTCTTCCAAAACGGTGAGCGAGACGCTGGCTCGTGCTGCCATAAAGTATGAGATCAATCTTCCCCACCTTGAAGAACTCGTTTCCAAAGAAGGCTTAGGCGGAAGCGGTGATCTCCTTAGAAGTTCATCGCCATACGCATTCGGTCGTTCCGATAATGTTCCGGAGGGAGATCAGGAAATTATCGAAGCCGGAGTGATTGATCCGAAATCTTATAATGCGGGAGGAAGTCCGAATGCGAAGGAAGCATTGAAAGTCGTTTCAGCTCCGAGAGTGGCTCCCGCTTCGCAACCCGCGACTACGCAAGCGAGCGTCGCGCCCACCCCGCTTCAGGAGCTTTTAGCAAAGGAGTATGTGATTTATCAGAAGGAAGTTCACGGCGTGGAGGTGACGGAGGAATCGGAGATCGCTCACGGAATAAATTATTACCGAGAGATGCTCATCGAGCGCGTGATCGATCGAATTGTTGTAACTGAGACGGTGGGAGAGCGCCGAGAGAAGGTCGTCATTTTCCGCGATCCAGGGGCAAAGGATTTCGAAGTCCTCGTGCGGGATGAGGAGGCGAGTCAGAAATTGGCGGCGAAAATGAAGAAGTTACGCTACGACGGATATTCCGGGATCTACGATCGTTCCATGCCCTTTGGGGAAGAGGCCTATGAATTTTCTCAGGCGCTTGACGCCATTATTGAAAAGGATCCCAGCTTTGAAGAGCTTCTCTCGAAGGTTTTCGACGTGCCTTTGGACGCTTTTGAACATGCAGAGCGGAAGCGCGAGCGGAAAGAAGAGAGGGAGCGATGAAGAAACATTGGATTTTCACCGTCGCGCTCCTTACCTTGTCGCCATCGGTTTTAGCCGGCAACAGAGAAATCTCGGACTCGCTCTACGAAGTTCCAGGGGCGAAATGTATTCGCAAGGTTCTAGATATGGGAGAAAAGGCCAAACTGAAACATCTTTCCAAGAGGAGTTTGGAAAGCTGGAACTTTTGGACCAAAAAGCAATCTCGAATTCGCTTGGATCAAGGCATACGTCTTGATGAAAGGGCGAGAACGATCGAAGGCAAGATTAGAGGATTTAAATTTTGGATTGTACCCGTCCAGACGGAGCTAGTGGATGGGATTCAAAATGACGGAAACGCCCCGCACACCTACTGGCAGTTGCATGGTTACCGACTTGTCACGGACAATGCGGAACTCGATAAAGTCATTTACGAGGCCAAGGTGGCTGCGAGAAAGAAGTGGCTAGGAGTTATCACGGGCGCTGTGTTGCTTCCCATTGGAGCGGGAGCAGGTCTTACTTACTACGGCATGGAACTACAAAAACTCGCTGAAAAGGAAAAGTCAGAGGCCATCGCGCGGGTGATCGCAGATAAATCCGATGGACGTCCTTATACGGTGGACAAAATTCAGCTCGATTGGGCAAAGCCCACGGCTACATCGAACTCCCCAGCAACTGCGTTGGAGAGTGATAGAAGAGTTGCGATGAGAAGCAGTCTTGGTGGAATTCAGAAGGATCCGCTAGCGATCTGGACTCGAGTGTCCGAAGCGAATCAGAAATACGCTTCGCTACCGGAAAGCGAACGTGAACGAGAGGTTTCCAGGCTCGCGGAAAGTTTGACTTATAATGGATACACTCTGGCCGAGCTAAGAGCTCATCGAGAAAACTTAAATGCGGATTTCTACAGCCAGCTCCTCAATGAACTAACGCGTTGGGTCCGATAGCGAATAACTCTCCAATATTTTATAACTACTTTCTCCCATCGACTCGTAAAGGCAGTAGCGATCTACCGTAACGACATGTGCAGAGGTGGAGGATTCACGATCGAAGCT
>DDSI01000126.1:7836-9396 GCA_002343335.1 Bacteriovoracaceae bacterium UBA2394 | reverse complement strand
GCCGGAAACCTATCAGAAATATTCGGATCCCAAGGAAAGCGTCGTTGCTATGGCAAGTGAAGAGATTTCGACGCGAGAATCTTTTATTCCTTGGCTAGTTTTTTCCATGCTTTTAGAAATTCTACTCTGTTTATTTTCTATTCGAGAGTTGTGGCTGAAGCGTGCGGCCTGGACAGGAGCGTTTCTTCTATTCGCTCTTAGTCCATCGGTTCACGCTCAGATCGCTCAAAGAAATATACCGATCGGGATCTGGCCCGATATGGACGTCGATCGAAAGGAATCTCTTCAGCAATTTGTTGGCGATTCCATTCAGCTCTCTAATCTTGAGTTTTCAAAACCTCAAGCGGTCAAGGTGAGCCAATTGTGGAAGTACGCAGTGGTGGTGGAATCGAAAGCGGGCACGTGGGGGCCGTTCAGCAAGGAAGACAGAGAGCTTATTCGCGATTACTGCGAGCGCGGAGGTTTGCTTTTGTTCGACGATCCTTTAGCGGTGGGCGAGTCGCAGTTTTATAAATCCGTGCAGTCGGAATTGCGAGCCATTTTTCCCGGTCGAGAATTGAAGAGCGTTTCAAAAGAGGATGTGCTTTTTCGAACATTTTATCTTTTAAATGAAGTCTCGGGTCGAAAGTTGGCGTCGCCCAATTTAGAAGGGTTGGAATTTGATAAGCGCTGGGTAGCGATTTTTTCGTTTAACGATCTTCTTGGAGCTCTT
Source organism: Bacteriovoracaceae bacterium UBA2394 (assembly GCA_002343335.1). Lineage (GTDB taxonomy): Bacteria > Bdellovibrionota > UBA2394 > UBA2394 > UBA2394 > UBA2394. The sequence goes on along the minus strand of DDSI01000126.1, from coordinate 8,684 downwards.
CTCAGAACTCCCACGCGCGATTTCGCACTTCCGGTTTCTCCTTATGGCATCTCTCAGAGAAATTTGGCGAAGCGATTGCTTTTGAATTTGCTTATGTACTCGGTGTCGCTCAATTACAAAGACGATTCCATACACCTTCCTCATATCTTAAAGCGGAGGGTGCGTTAGGTGGCAGCATCCTTTGCTCATAATTGGGTTTGGATCTTCGCAGGGGTAGCTTTCGCGCTCACTTTGTTCGAAATTTGGCTACGGCGCTCGGGATATTTAGGATCCCTCATTCGAATTTTATGGATCATGCTTCTCGGGTTTGCACTTGCGGAATACACAAAAGTGATTCCACAGGAAATGAGTGAGCCCGAACCCCTTCATGTCTTTGTAGATTCTTCGGATTCGATGATGGAAATTCCCGAGCGGGTTTCTCGCATGAAAACGTACGTAGAAGAAATTCAGTCTTGGGCAAAATCGAAGAACCAGCCACTCCAATACTACACGTTTGGCGATACGCTTCTTTCTCAACCCGAAATCACGTGGCCTGCAATGAAAGGGCTCCCAGTCACGCGCGTCTTTCCGATCGAGGAATATCTTCGAAAGAATGAAATTGAACGAGGAGCATCGGTGATCGTTACCGACGGTCTATGGTTAGACATGGCAAGTAGTCCCATCCCGACATTCAACGTGCAGGTAGGAGAGCCGGAGAAGGAACGCGATATTTGGATCGATGGACTTCAAAATAGCCAGACTGCCTTTCTAAAGAATCGTCTGAAAATTCCATTTTCGATCATGCAGAAGGGATTCGAAGGAAAAGAAGTCTCTGTCGAACTTGTACTTGGCCAAGAGGTGGTCGATCA
>DDSI01000126.1:0-7830 GCA_002343335.1 Bacteriovoracaceae bacterium UBA2394 | reverse complement strand
TCGACGAGCGAAACTCCGGTGGAGCTTACCTACTTTCCTTCGAAGATGGGAGAGTCGATTTTTCGTATTCGCGTACAGACTTTGGAAGGCGAGTTAAGCGATCTCAATAACGAAGTACCCTTTCGCGTAAGAGTGGTTCGCGACAAGATTCGAATTTTACATATCGGAGGTAAGCCAAGTTATGACATGAAGGCTTGGAGGCTCTTTCTCACACGACAACCCGACGTTGATTTAGTGAGTTTTTACATCCTCCGTTCTTTGAATGACGATCCTGAAGCTCGGAATAACGAACTCAGTCTCATCCCTTTTCCTTACGACGAGCTTTTTTCCACAGAGCTAGAGAAGTTTGACGTCATCATTCTGCAGAACTTCGATTTTAATTTATATTTTCAACCGTTCTATCTTTCGAATTTGGCTACCTTCATTCGACAAGGGGGAGCGCTACTGATGATTGCCGGTGATCAGTCTTATCATCGCTACCTGGGATCACCTCTAGAGGGCTTGTTTCCTTTTGAATTTGACGATCGAGCGGGGCGTTTTGAAATGGCTCCTCAAAATGCCGCAGTCGTGCAGTCCCACCCTCTCATTCGGGGATTAGAAAATGCATTCACGAAGATGCCTTGGTCCGGCTATCATTCGATAACGTCGTTGCCCTCGAGCACCACGGTTGTCCGCTTCGCGAATAATACTCCGCTGATCTCTTTCACTGGTATTGAGCAGGGCCGAGTGCTTTCGATTAACTCAGATGAGCTTTGGAAGATGCAGATGAGTCCTTCCATAGAGGGAGGCGGAATGTTCGGCCGCTTTGCTCGTCGAGTTTTGCAATATCTTACATTTGATCCTGAGATGGATACTCAAAGAATTCAGTCGGGTTCTTGGCAGGTGGGGCAAATCGTAAAATTGGTCGGATCGGATCAGAAGAAGAGAAATTGGAAAATTTCAAAGCTTTGGCCGAACGGTGGAGAAGTTCTGCTGAATGTGGCCGATTCCGCTCAAGCTGAAATTTTAGTGCCATCGCCGGGTGTTTACCAAGTCGAGGCCGATCAGATGCCTGAGCCTTTCGTCGAGGTCACTCAAGAACAGCCTTGGAGAGAAGAGTGGAAGTACCTTATTGCAAAGGATTCAAAGATGAAAACGCTTTCCGAGTCTTCGCAGGGGAAATTCTTTCGATATGAAGATCGAGAAAAATTATTTGATGAATCTATATCAGGACAACAAATCTTGAATGCGCAAGTCGAGCCATGGGTGCGTTCTTCGATGTCTTGGATTTGGCTCTTGCTCGGTGCGATTTTACTTTCAATGAGTTTGGATTTTTTTCTACGAAAGAAAAGATATTGGGATATCTGATTGACGGACTCTGCTTTGCCGGCGCATTTCGCAGGAAATTTGCTCTCCACACAAGCATTAAATGTTGATGTCCCTGCAGGTCTTCGCATTGACATTAGTTATATGACTTTGATAGCTATCGAACAGGTTTGATCTTGTTGGGTTAGGGATATACCTCTGAAATAGAATTTTGATTAAAGGCTTGTAATCACGCCAATTTGAGCGGGGGCTCTTGTTTGGATAGTGGATGGGGCTGGGGAACGGAGGAGGCTACGTGGGTGTGAGCGAAGTTCAATCGAGTGAGGCGTTGGGTCCTTGGAAACGAAAGCACCAAAGACGAAAAATAGACGCACTCATCAAAGTGATTAGTCACGACGGAAAAGTATATGGATGTCGCAATCGCGATATTTCTCCGGGGGGAATTTTTGTGGTGGCGAATACGAAGGTCGTACCCCTTGCCGTTGGAACAACCGTGCAAATGAATATCAAATTTGCATCTTCACCGACCATTTTTAATGCAGAAGGGCGTGTCGCGAGAATGACTCGCGAGACTTCCGTTGAGGCGAAGATGTTCAAGCCGGGCTATGGCATTGAATTTACTCGCGTCGATGGAACCGGGAAGAAACTCTTCCAGATGCTTCTAAAGTAGAATTGGCACTGATTTTGCACCTTTAGTCATCCATGGCGAGGTGTTCTCTCATCCTGTTTCTTTGCGTTACCATTCTTACCTCGTCTCATGCTTTGGCTGAGAACGGTGTCTCGGACGCACCTTCAAAACCGCCTCGATTTCAACGCCTCAAGAAATTCGCAGCCTGCGCGCTTGTTTTAAGTGCGGGTTTCGCGAGCTACATTACCTACCGGCGCGCGACCGCGCCGGTCAGTCAACTGATCACGATCGATGGCGCTTCTGCGCAAATTGAAGGCGTCGCGATGGATGAGCTTTCCGGAGAAACGTGGGAAGAAAAGCATCGGCAGGTTTTAGAAATGAAGCGGGCAGAGCTGACGACCGCGGTTTTGTTCAAAACTTCTCATCAATATTCGCGGGAGGAAGGACTCCAAATTGTTTTGGATTACAAAGATCAAGTAAATCAGGGGCGTCTCATGGTCGGCAAAGTGCATGTTTTTGTTTCTGGAAGTGCGGGATCACCGCAGGATTTTAAGCCCTTGGACACCTCCATGGTGGTCTATCGAACGGATGCCAAGGGCGATCTCGTGGTGAGTTTGAAAGATTTAGAAAAGGTCATTTCTATGGATCAGGATCTCTCTGCGAAGAAAATCTTCATAATTTATGTGCAAAATATTCGCACTATGAATGAGAGCTTGAAAGATCCCGGAGCCACCACCGACTATGCAATCCCGCTGGTTGTGGAATACCGAACTTCGTCGCCTTAACGATCCATCCCCCGCAAACTTTGCAGGCCCTCTTTGAAGTGGAAAAAGTAAAGCGCAACAAATATGCCGCCTTTCTCAATAGCTACGCTGAACAAAATCAATGCCGATAAGTGTAATTGGTAATTGGGGACAGTATATGTATTTCCCAATTCTTCTGACTAAATAGGAAATACGTATACTGTCCCCAATTTTAATCCCCAATTTTAATCGCGTTGAAGTTTGTCGAGGAGTGAATACACGCAGGGCACGACGAGTAATGTGAGGACTGTGGAGAGAATCATTCCTCCGATAATGGCAGCCGCCATGGGGATTCGGCTTTCAGCTCCCGGTCCGAAGTTCACGGCGGCAGGGATCGCGGCAGCGATCGTCGCAAATGAAGTCATCAAAATAGGGCGGAGACGAACAGGGCAGGCCTCTAAAAGTGCTTCGTGAGTCGATTTCCCCGCTGCTTTCATTTGATTTGTAAAATCCACGAGCAAAATAGAATTCTTTTTCACGAGTCCCGCCAATAAGATGAGGCCAATCATCGAGTAAATGTTAAGCGTCTGGCCCCAGAGAAGGAGCGCCACGAAAGCGCCGCTGATACCGAAGGGAAAGGCGATGAGGACAGTGAGCGGATGAATGTACGAGTTAAATTGAGAAGCCAGCACCATGTACGAAACTAAAATTCCCAATAACAATGCAAAAAGAAGGCTGTCTCTTGATTCTCGAAAAGTTTGAGAGCTTCCTCCAAGCGATACGTAATATCCCGGAGGCAGAGTTTCTTTGGCGATGCGTTCAACGGTCTTTAGTGCTTCCGACTGCGAGGACTCCGGAGCAACGTTCGCAGAAATATCGAGCGCGCGCTCGCGGTCCACGCGTGAGATTCTTAGCGGAGCAGAGCCCTCGTTGATGTTCACCAGCGATTTTAAAGGAATGAGTTCCCCGCGAGAATTTCTCACGGGAAGCTTTTCAAGATCGGTGAGTTTTTGGCGATCGATTTCTTCGAGTCGAACGCGGATGTCGTAGCGCTTTCCATCCTTCGTATAGAGGCCAGCGACCACGCCCCCGACGAGAGCATTGATTGTCCGAGCAATGTCGGCCACGCCCACTCCAAACTGCGCTGCGGCATCGCGGTTCGGAGAGATTTCAATTTCTGGTGCGGCTCCGATGTAGTCGGAGTTTACGTCGGTCATGGCTCCTGATTCTTCGAATTTCTTTTGAAGGACATCTGACCACTTCAAGATTTCATTCCAATCGGGGCCTTTCAAACTCACTTCGATCGGGTAACCTCGATGTCCCATGACGCTCGAGCTCGAATTGTCCTGAATGAAAGCTTGAATTCCTTGCACCTTTTTTAGCTCGCCTCGCAAGAAAGTAGAGAACTTCTGTTGGCTCCAGATGGAGCGTTCCCCTTCCCGAAGGGGGCGCTTGGAATAGTCTTTCAATGTCAGAAAGATCATGGCGGTATTCACTTGGCCTCCGCCAAATCCTCCGATCGATAGAAACACGCGCTCCACCTCAGGCTGTTTGCTGAGGACGGCTTCCAGTTCTTTCACTTTCTCATCCGTAAAGCTGAGAGAGGATCCCACCTTCGTTTGGGCTCGGATCATGATTCTTCCATCATCTTGAGAAGGAGCAAATTCAGATTTCAAAAAGAAAAGAGAAGATAGCGTGAGGGCAAACGCCACAAGTGATAGTCCAATAGTGATCCAGCGATATTCTAAAATGCGGGGCAAAATTCTTTGGTACGATTCTCGTAAAGATTCAAAAAATCCATCGACGGCTTTTCCGAAGCGCGTGGTTCTTTCAGTGTGAGTGACAAATTGAGCGCACCGCATGGGAGTAAGGGTGAGTGCTTCCAAAAGAGAAATTGCGACCGCTACCGAAATGGTGACACCAAATTCATAAAAGTATCGACCGATCACACCCGTCATGAAGGCGACGGGAATGAAGATCGCGATAATCGCGGCTGTAGCAGCGAGTGCTGCCAGGGAAACTTCGCGCACACCGACGATCGCGGCCTTTTTTCGATCGAGACCTTTTTCCAAATGCCGAAATATATTTTCAAGCACCATAATGGCATCGTCGACCACGATCCCGATAGCGAGTGAAAGTGCGAGAAGCGTGAAGGTATTCAGTGTGAAGTTGAGATAGCTGAGCACCATGAAGCTTCCGACAACTGACGTAGGAATTGCCAAAATGATATTGAGAGTAGAGGACCACGATCCCAAAAACACCCAGCAAACAAGCGCTGTCAAAAGCGCAGAGAGAAGGAGGGTGAAGATCAATTCGTGTACCGCTTCCTTTACAAAAACGGTGCCGTCATAGTTCACCGCCAATTTCACCTGGGAGCCAAGTTCCTTTTGAAGCGATTCAAAACGGTCCTTAACTCGGTCGGCCACTGCCACAGTATTGGATCCGCGCTGTTTTAAAATTCCCAGACCGATGGAAGCCTTTCCATCGGCTCGACTCAAGCTGCGCACATCGGCCGTACCTTCTTCGATACGCGCGATGTCCTTTAAGGCGACAGGTCGATAGTTGATGCCGCCTCCTCTTCGTGTGATCAGAAGATTTTCAAATTCTTTAACGGAAGAGGCTTCGCCGAGCACTCGTACAGAGAGCTCTTCATTTTTTCTCTCAACGATGCCCGCGGGCATTTCACTATGCTCTCGCTTGATCGCGTCGATCACGTCATCCACGCTGAGAGCGTAAGTCTTCAATTTATCTGCATGCACCCATACGCGGAGTGTGGGTTCTAAATAGCCGCCCATCATCACTTCCGCCACACCATCGATTTTGGAAAACTGATCGCGAACGCGATCGCGCACAAACGTCATTAGGGTGAGCCGATCCATGGTCTCGGAAGTAACCGATAGCCAGAGAATCGGGCGATCCTCGGGATTCCGCTTTCTCACCGAAGGTGGGTCCAGATCATCGGGAAGCCTGCGCTGAGCTTCGGATAACTTGGCCTGCACTTCTTGTACGGCGATATCGATATTCTTCTCTAAATTAAATTCAATGGTGACGTCCGCGCGTCCCTGTCGTGCCGACGATCGAATATTTCTTATGCCTGCTATGGAAAGCACAGCGCTCTCGATCTGGTCGACCACTTGGGTTTCCATCACCTCGGGTGAAGCTCCTTCCAGCGTGGCATTCACAGAGACGACGGGCTGATCCACATCGGGAAGCTGGCCAACGCCCATTCTTTGGAAGGAAAGATAACCAAAGAGAATGAGAGCAAACATGAGCATCCATGTGAATACCGGTCGTTCGATCGCGATTTCTGAAATTTTCATGGCTTTAATACTCCGGAAGCTAGATCAAGGTCCAAACGCGCCTGTTGCAAATCGTAAATGGAATTTTTCCAACGCTTTTGCGTATCGATATAGGTGCTGAGTGCTTCCAGAACTTCTAAGTTGGTCACCATGCCGCGCTGATAGTCTCGATTTTGTTCCAAATAACTTGATTTAGTCTCTTCGGCGGCGCGTTTGAGCGTTGTGACCTGAGACTTTAAACTTTGAACTCTGTGATAGAGACTTTCGATTTCCTTTCGCGAATCTAGAATCGACTGTTCATATTCCTTCTGTCGCTGAAAGACCTGTTCGTCGGCCTGTTGACGTCTCGCCAAAACGGAACCTCCTGAAAAAATCGGCACTTCCAAATTAAGTGAGAGATCCCAGTCCACGCCCTTCAGATTTCCGGAACGCTTCACGTAATAATTTCCTTCAGCATCGAGCGTCGGAAAATGAGCACTCCACGCGGCCGCACGAACCTTTCGCGCGGATTCCACGGCTTCCATCTTGCTCAGTACGTCGCCGCGATTCTTCAAATCTAAATAGGTCTCCAGTGGTGCCACTTCAGAGGGTTCCTTTACCGAATCTTTGAGAGTGGTGTGAGAGGGGAGGCCAGCCACCGCGGGTAAGTTCAATCGGAGATCGAGCAATTCTTGTTGAAGCGCCAGTAAATCTGCTTCGACCAATCCGAGTCGAGACTGAGCCGAGAGAGACTCTGATTTTTTAGCTCTTCCAATTTTTTCCCAATTTTTCAAATTCTTCACACGCTTGCCCGTAAGTTCCACCTGTTACTGCATGAGACGCTCTGCACTTTCCGCTTGAAGAATCGAAAAATAGAGGTCGGCGATATCTTTCATGAGCATGGCCTTGGCCCATTGCAGGGAATATTCCTGCGCGCGGGTCCCCGCTTTGGCTGCAGATAGTGCAAAAAATTCCTGGAAACCTCGAAAGAGCGGTTGCTGAACATTGAACCGACCATTGGTTTGATTCTGGGATGAGACCGTGCCGCCCTTATCTTGTCGAGTGTAGCTGCCTAGGAAGCTCGCCTTTGGAAGAATTTCTCCGAGAGCCTCTCGATTCCCCGCTCGCGCTGCCTTTAACTTGCTCTCCTCGATTTTAAGTCGCGTAACATGTTGCGTTGAATGTTCAAAGAGCGCGGGAAGATCGTAGACCTGGGACTTTTCCGTCGCGGCAAGAGCTTGAAGTGCAAAGAATGAGAGAAAGAAAAAGCCCATCGCAGAGAACTATACTAACGTATCCCTCATGAATTTGATCCGAGAATTTATCGCCGATGAAGTGGCCACGCCACTTACAAAAGGAAAGGCCACATTTGCTCGATTTCGTCCTGGACGAGTACAGCTTGATTCGCATGGCAAAATTGTAAGGGTCGAAACATTTTCTCGTTCAAAGCTTCGCCTCGCTTCCAAAAAATCTCTCTATCGTGCGCGATGTCTGGTGCCGGGTCTCGTTGACGCGCACACGCATTTATTATTTGCCGGCGATCGTGCAGAGGAATGGAATCAGCGACTCAAGGGAGCGACTTATGAGCAAATCGCCGCGAAGGGCGGAGGAATTAAATCTTCCGTAAAGCAAACGAGAGGTGCGACTTTGAGTGAAATTGTACGTCTTGGAAAGCAACGGCTCCAGCGGGCATCCGAGTTTGGCATCACCACACTGGAAATCAAAACGGGCTACGGGCTGAATTTGGAATCGGAACTCAAACTTCTAAAGGCGATCGATATCCTTCGAGATCACACTAAAATCGAGTTGATTGCCACGTTCATGGGTGCGCATGCTGTGCCCTCGGAGTTTAAGTCTCGCGGCAGCTATGTGGATT
>DDSI01000174.1 GCA_002343335.1 Bacteriovoracaceae bacterium UBA2394 | reverse complement strand
GTATGGTCAGTCGTTAACGCGCTGTATCGAGAGATAAATAGAGCACCTCTCGAGGCGTCAGCACTCGGCCCTTAAAGAAGGCGAAATCGTCCATCGTCCCTTGGAAAAAATTGTCCGGCAAATAGCTCGAACGGTGCAAGCAACCCACGTAGGTGCGTGCTGCGGCGCCGAGTATGCCCGCGTTCACGATGGAATTTTCGCTATCCAGCGCTCCGTTGATATAGAAACTGACTTTCATCGTCGATGGATCGAAGGTCATTGCTACATGCACCCATTTAGGGGCGTCCGTCGTTCCCACGTCTTCAGTCGTAAAGCCTCGGCTGGAATAATAACTTTCCGTAGCTTGCGAAGTGCCATCGAACGGCAACGACTTTTGAAAGTACAAATGAAAGGGGCCATTCGTCGTCTTTTGCCGCAGTGCAAAATAGAACTCTCGCTGATTCGTTCCGGCTTCATAGCGGGAAAAAATCGCACCTGTCCCCGTTGGAAGTGCGGGAAGCGCTAGCCAAACTGAAATACTAAAACCCGTGGACACCGCCTCCGAATTTACGGAGAGAGGGTTCGCCGTATCTCGTACGAGCAAGCATTGACCGGTGTTGTAGTTGGTACAAGGAGAAGGACTGGTTGCTGTACAGATCGCCCCCAGAGCGGCGTTGAACGAAAACCCCCCCGTCGTAAGAGCGTTTGGACAGCGGGCATCAGGGTCGAATCCCGAATTCTCTCGGCAGGTCACGAGAAAGTGAGAGTCAGAAGCGTCCGCCGTTGAGTACAGATCTGCCGTCGTGGTCGCATCCAGCGAACTCAACTCTAAAAACAGACTCGCTGTGGCAGGGTCGATGGGATCCCCCTGATCCACAATCGGAGTTACATTTTTTATTCCATTTCCCGAAATGCGAGTGATCGGATCCATTGTGGAAGACTCTTCGCCACAAGCTGACAGAAAAATGGATGCAATAAGGCTGAAATTGAAAAACCGAATGGAGACACGCAAATTCATAAGACCCACCTACTGCTTTACAGAGGTGCAAAAGAAGTGCCGGTCGGAACCATCCCTAACTCCATGAAATTACTGTATTTTTTTCAACGCACCACGCCTCCCCTGAAAATATTTCCACTCTTTACGTAATTGGGGACAGGATACCCTTNNGGAAAGGGTATCCTGTCCCCAATTACGCTGACGCGGTGCATATGCAGTGACGCTCAGACGTTGATTTGAAGATGCATCTCTTTGCGGAGTGAGGAGTGAATTACGCGAACATTGACGCACTGAGCGCGCGAATCTCGCATGCTAGAATGGGGCGTGAATGCGATTTTAAAAAGGAATTTGGAAGCGCTGGAAAAGAAGCGTCCTAAGCTGTTTTCCGATCTTAAAGAAGCAATTGAAAAATTTGAAGCCCATCCTGAAGGAACAAACGGAGAGAGCTATCAGATTTTAGATCTACCGACCGGTGAGAAAAATTTGATCTACATGCGTGATGAGCCTGCCTACACCGGCGTGACGTATCCCGACTCCCCCTCACGACACTGCGAAGAGATTTTGCTTAAAGTAACAGATCTCAGCAAAGCAACCATGATCGTGATGTTTGGATTTGGTCTCGGCTATTTACTGAAGACCTTCATGCAGCGTCGAACGCAAATGAATTTTGCCATTTGCATTATCGAACGCAATCCCGCTTTTTTCCTCCATGCTCTGTCCATTCATAATTTCGTAGAGTTGCTTGAAGACGAGGACCTCACATTCGTCGTTGGCGAACCTGAAGACAATATCCGTAATCACCTCACTTCTTTTTTCGTTGGCAACACGACGACCGATCGCCATCTTCGAATCCTCGCGTATCCAAACGCTCTCGAACGAGATCCCGAATACTACTCAAACATTTCCCAACAAATTCTAAGCACGCGGGATCACAGTCTCTTAACGTTGGGCAACTCGGTTCCAGATTCCATGGTGGGCCTAACCAACACCGTGGATAATTTAGTTTACGCTTTAAAAAATACGGGAATCTCCCCTCTTATGAATGCATTCAAAGGGAAGGTGGCTATCTCAGTCGCCGCCGGCCCTTCGTTGAACGAGTGCTGGGATCTGCTCAAAGAAGTTCAAGGTCGAGTGCCGATTTTTTCTTGCGACACGCTGGTGCAGCCCATGGCTAAGAGAGGAATCGCTCCGGATTTTTTTACGGCGCTAGAGAGAGATCCGATCGTGACCGATTTCTTTCGAGGAGCACCCATTCCTGAGCGCGCGAGTTTAATTGCGCCTCAACTCATCCGAAAGGATTCATTCGAAGAATTTAAGGGCCACCATATCGTCTATTCCTCCACAGGAACATTTTGCGTTCCGCTCAATCTGTACGGGCTTGGAACATTTTTCCCAGGACATTCCGCAGGAAACCTCAATATCGCAGCTGCTACGTTGATGGGCTTTTCCACGGTTATCATGGTGGGCCACAACTTAGCTTTTGCTTACAAAACCGGACAAAGCCACGTCACAGGAACCATGTATCCGGAACGTGAACAGCAATTTAGCGAAGAAGAATTGATCAAAACCTATGGAAACTTCCGACTGGATACTCAAGATGGCGAGGGTCACGTACAAACTCGCATGGAATACAACTTATTCCGAACTCAAATTGAAAATCTAATCGCAAGTAACAAGGATCGCACTTACATCAACACGGCTTTAAAGGGCGCAAAAATTGAAGGATCGAAGACGATGTCACTGGCTGAAGCACTCAAAACGTACGTGACGGAAGACTTTGACATTTACCCCCGAAAGAAGGAGCTGCTCAAACCCCCGAGCGATAAAGAGATCCTCGCAAGGTTGGAGCATTCCAATGAAGGGGCTCGTAAGGCACTCGACGTCGTTCGTAAGTACAAAATCGAAGCTCAGCAAATGCACGCTTCCATCAAAGCGAAGCGAAAGAAAATCGAAGAAAAAGAGCAAAGCGGTCTACCCGTATCGGTTGAGTTCTTGAATCGCGCCCTCGATGAGGTCATCGATTTAAAAGTTCGAGCAGTGAATGAAGATAAAATGTTTTACCAAGCTGCAGTTTCCATTTTACTTCCTGCGCATGTCGCCTTTGAACGAACGGTGAATGAAATGCCGTTTAACTACTCCAATGATTACGATTTGAAGCGCGATTTTTTACTGGCGCATCAACAATATTTTGAAATTTGGAATGCCTTCTTACCTGACATGGAATCGCTTTATGAAAAGGCGGTGGCCGAAACTCAAGAAGCTGTCGATAAGCTGAAGAGACAGGGCGTCAGTAGCGAAAGACCTATATCTGCCACAGAAGCAACGGTCTAAGCATTCGCTACCGAAAAGTAGATTGAAAAGGATTTCGTCATGCTAAAGAGAAGACTTATCCCAGTGCTATTCCTGAAAAACGGCCTTGTTGTCCGTAGCCAAGAATTCGTAGATTTTAGAGAATTTGGAAATCCGCTGGGACAATTAGAGCGCTTGAATGACTGGCAAGCCGACGAGCTCATCTATATCGATATCTCTCGAGAAGCGTTCTATGACCTAAAGCGAGACGATCATAAAGTGGCGTCACGCAATTCCGTTATCGATATTCTCCGCGATATCTCAACTCGTTCATTCATGCCTCTCACGTTTGGAGGTCGAATTTTTCAATTTGAGCAGGCCGCAGCTTTCATTCGAAATGGCGCCGATAAGGTGATCGTCAATTCGGGTGCGTATCATAAAGAATCGCTGATCGGCGAGATCGCCACGTACTTTGGCTCACAGTGCGTAGTTGTAGGCATAGATGTGAAGAAAGATGTGACCGGCAAGCACGAAGTTTTCGTGGACCAAGGTAAAACCAAAATCTCCTATTCTCCGGTGGAGTGGGCTCGCATTGTGGAAGATCGCGGCGCGGGAGAAATTTTTTTAAATTCGATTGATCGTGATGGAACCGCGTCGGGTTACGACATTGATGCGATCAATGCGATCGTTGAAGCCGTGCACATTCCCGTGATTGCCTGCGGAGGCGCTGGAATGTTCGAGCACTTCGAAGAAGTCTACAAAAAAACAAATGCTTCAGCAGTCGCTGCTGGAAACATTTTTAATTTTACGGAGAATGCCTATGTGCGCGCAAAAAAACAGCTCGTGCAGGGTGAATGCAACGTAAGAAGCCATTGAAAGGGACAATGTATGATTAAACCACCGAAGATTCGATATTGCACCAAATGCGTCTACCCCGCCGTCGCAGCGACGCCGCTGACGTTTGACGAAAAGGGTGTTTGCACAGGCTGTCGCACTCACGAAGAACAGAAGAAGGTGAATTGGGATCAGCGAAAAAAGATGTTCGGTGATCTCATGGACAAATATCGCTCCAAGGATGGCAGCAACTACGACGCCGTCATTGGTGTGAGCGGCGGAAAGGATTCTTTTTGGCAAGCTCACCTCCTCTGCAAAGAATATGGCATGAAAGTTCTTTTCGTTTGCTACGCTGAAAATAATCATACGGAAATCGGCATGCGAAATATTCAGCGCATGAAGGACAATTTCAAAGGGGATTTCCTTCACTTTACGCCGGAGGTAAATGTTTTAAAAAAATTAAACCGCCTCGGTCTGAAAAAATGTGGGGATCCCAATTGGCATACGCACATCGGCATTATGACGCTGCCCATCTCTATCGCTGCCAAATTTGATATCAAACTTTTTATCTACGGCGAGCATGGATTCATGAATCTCGGCGGAATGCACTCTTACTTTGATCTCGTCGAGTTCACCCGAAAATATCGCACTGAGCATATGTGCCGGGGATTCGATTGGTTCGACTACTGCGAACCCACCGAAGGTCTCACCAAACAAGATTTTCTCATCTGGGGTCACTATCCCACGGATGAAGAAATCGAAGCGAAAGGTCTCCGCGGTTTATTTATCTCCAATTACTTCGGTTGGAATCAAAATGAACACACCAAAAAAATGATCGACCTCTATGGATTTGAAGTGGATCCAAATCCTCGAGATCGTTCCTATAAACGTGATTCTAATTTGAACGACATTCACGACGATGGAATTCATGATTATATGAAATACGTGAAGTTCGGCTACGGACGCTGCACCGACCATGCCTGCCGCGATATCCGAAGCGGAGCGATGACTCGAAAACAAGCGATCGAATATGTGCGCGCTTACGATCATGTGGTTCCGGGCGATATTCCTCGCTGGTTGGATTACGTCGGTTGGACCCGTAATCAATTTGAAACCGAAGCCGATCGATGGAGCGATTCAAAAGTTTGGGTCAAAAATGAATATGGTCAATGGTTAAAGCACAACATTTGGGACGATGAATCCGAAAAAACCACGCTGGTTCCCGTCACCGCAGACGTCGCGAGGCCTTCATAAGATGATGAATCGCTCAGTGGTCATATTGAGTGCGCTCGGAAGTCCGCTTCTCGGCCCCGTTCTTCGCACGCTTGCGAAGAACGATGTGACGGTGAGCGGAGTTCTTCTCGACGGAGAGCTCCCAGCGCGAGACCGAGAGCGAATACAATCGCGAATGACACCGGGCTATAAGGTCGAAGGTCCAGCCGATTTCGATTTCTCAGACGTTCCTTTTTATTTCGTTAAAAATCACAATTCCGCAAATGCGCTCAAAATTCTTCAGCAGCTGAAGCCCTCCTATATTCTAAATGCGGGCACGCCGAGAATTTTAAAACGCCCCATTTTGGAAGTCAGCTTAGGCGTGCTCAATTGTCATCCTGGTTTGCTTCCCAAATATCGCGGATGCACCTGCGTGGAATGGGCAATTTTCCATAACGATCCCGTTGGCGCCAGCGTCCATTTCATGACTGAAGGCATCGATGAAGGGCCCGTCGTCACGACTCGAGCCATGAAGATTCAAAGTGGGGAATCCTACGAGACTGTTCGCACGCGAATGGTGGAATTCACGGCCGAACTTCTCGCGGAAGCCACGGCCTCAGCACTCCACGCCAATCTCACTCGAGATCGCATGCCAGCCCAGGAAGCAGGATCCTATTTCAAACCGATCTCGGACGCCGACTTGCAGATCGTGAAAGAAAAACTAAGTACCGGAGCTTACTCATGCTAACGCCGCGTGCACACATCATTGATTATCGAATGGGCAATCTCACCTCCGTGAAGAATGCGATTGAACATCTTGGCTATGAAGTTGTCGTCGCCACGGAACCCGAACAATTGAAGGACGCCACTCACATCATTCTCCCGGGTGTCGGGTCTTTCCACCGCGGAATGGAACGCTTGAATGAATTTGGTTTCACGGCCGCTTTACAAGAGGAAGTGGGCAAAAAGAAAAAGCCCCTCCTCGGCATTTGCCTCGGCATGCAACTTCTTGCCGACCGAGGCTTAGAGCATGGCGAAACGAATGGTCTTGGGCTGATTCCGGGCGTGGTGCGAAAATTGGAGAGTAAGGATCTGAATTTGCCCCACATCGGATGGAACAATATTCAAATTGAGAATACCCATCCCGCAGTTCCCTTTCAGGCAGCCCAGAAGCCAGATTTTTACTTTGTTCATTCCTTCTGTTTTGAAACGAAGGAAGGCTCCGACGTTCTTGCCACAACTGAATATGGCGAAAAATTTGCCGCAGTGGTGGCTCGAGGCTCAGCACTCGGCGTTCAATTTCATCCCGAAAAATCGCAAAAATCGGGACTCGGGATTTTAAAAGCATTCATGGAGATGAAGTATGTCAATTGATAGCCAAGTCGCAAACACGTCGACCAACCCCCAGTCATCTACGGCTCAAAGAGTTCCTCCTGACTACATGGAGCTTTTCTCGAAGACCTGGAGAAAGAATCGCGTTCATAATTCCGATGAATTCTCGGAAGTGATTGAAGAGGTTGCCGCATTTTGCCGCAAAAAACTTCGAGGTGAAGTTCGCATTCACGATTTCACACCCGGTGAAACCTACAACTACTGGAGAATTCCCCAACGATGGAATTTGAAAAAATTCCATCTTATCGATCCCAATGGCAAAGTTCTCTTGGACGAGAAAGCGCATCCTCTTGTCGTCGGCTGCTACTCCGATTCTGTGGATACGGAAATCAGTCTTGACGATTTAAAAACTCACATTGTCACTCGCGAAGATCTCCCCGAGGCCTACAGTTTCTATTTCCGACAGATGTATCGCCACTGGGAAAGCGGCTGGAAAATCTGCATGCCGCATAATCTCTTTAAAACGCTGAAGCCCGGCACCTACAAAGTAAAAATTGAGGCGGAACGAAACAATAAGCCCATGCCAGTGTTTGAGTATATTTTGAAAGGTGAATCTGAAGAGACCATCTTTATGGCCGGGCACCTGGATCATCCAGGTCAGGTGAATGATTCGTTGGCCGGCTCTTACGCCTGTCTTCAAGTCATCGACGCGCTCGAAAAGTCCTACGAGAAAACTCGATTTACTTACCGCATTCTTCTTGTTCCGGAGATTATCGGAACGGCCGCATACNNGCATACCTGAAGCGCTTTGAAAATGAAATTATTCCAAAGACGCTCTTTTCATTTTGTCCGAACGAAACGGCGCATGACGCTCCCTTGGCTTTCTGCCGAAGTAAGGGTGAGCATTCCCTTTTGGATTATGCACTTCGCCTTGCTTTAAAAACGCAAGTGGGAGCCAAAGGCTATGTGGAAGGTGCGTTTCATCGCTACCCCGACTGCGGCGATGAAATTTCGTTTGATACGGTGGGATACCAAATACCTTCCCCTACTATTTCTCGTATCGCCGAGCGATTTCCTTACTACCACACTTCAATGGATGACTTTGCGCGCTTTTCGCAGCCCGAACATCAGAAACGCCATCAGGGACTCGTGAATGTCATGGTATATGCTCTCTCGTTACTTGAAGAGAATATGGAGCTCGAAACGGATGTCCGTGGAAATCCTTGTTTGAGCAATCCCGATTTGGATCTGTATCTCGACGCTTCCAATTTAAATAATCGAAAGGTCGCGCAGAACCTGCGCTTCGATTTCGATGGTCGCCCGATCGACCTCAGAAACTTTATGGAATTCTTTTTGGATGCCCTCAATACGAAGAATGTTTCCATTCTAGAAATGGCGCATCAAGCCAACATGCCCTTCGAGTTTGTGAAGGATTATGCTCAGAAGGCGATTCAAAAAGGTTTCGTTCACGGAAAGGTATGTTTACGACGCGATGCAATTCGAAAAGTCGCCAGCACTTCATTGCAGCTGGGCGAAGTTTGAACCACGATTAATGGATATTAGATTCACAGGGAAGGAGAACACATGGGAGACCTGAACTTTAACAAAGAAAACATGATTCGATGGTACAACGAACACTCTGAGAATTACGACCAAGAGTCGTTCACTCAAAGTGATGATCTTTATGGTGGCGATGCGTTTCGCATCGAACTCGTGGCTCAAACCTTGAAGCAGCTCAAACCTAAAAGCGTTTTAGATATTGGGTGCGGCACCGGAATGCCCATGATGCGCCTTCTTCAAGAAGGATTTAACGTTCGCGGATTCGACCTTTCTCCAGGAATGATTGAACAAGCTAAGAAAAAATTGGTCGCCAAAGGGCAAGATCCCAAATTGGCAGAGGTGGGCGACTTGCTCGATCCGAAACTTCCCGAAAAGTACGGTCGCGAAGCCTTTGACTGCGTGATCGCCAATGGCGTGTTCCCTTACTTAGGACCAAAGGAGTGTGAAATTGGGCACAAAAACATTCTTCAAATTTTGAAGCCGGGCGGATGGTACCTTGGCGCCTACACCAATGAACTCTTTGATATGTTCACGCTCAATCGCTTCACGGTGAATTTCTACAAAAAACATTTCATCGATCCGCTCGCTGTCTCCGAAAAGGAGAAGGCGGAAATCATGGAAGACATCAAGGATCTGCTCACGCATCCCGATGCTCCTGCGAGTATTCCAGAAGGCGCTCGCGACTCCATTTACGTGGGCGGACACAATCCATTGACCCTTGGCAATGATCTGAAAGCCATGGGCCTCATTCAAAAAGACATCATGTTCTATAAGTTCCACGCGTTTCAACCGCTTCTCAAAAAGAAGAATCCGGAGCGCCAAAAGGCATTTATGAAATTGTCACGCGATTATGAAGTAAAACAGGCGAAAGATTGGATGGGTTACTTTTTAGCGAGCACGTTCATCGTGGTCTGTCAGAAAAATTAAAGACAGACATTCGCAAATCCTTTTAAAATTGCGAATGATTGACGGCGGACTTTTTCTCGGACGCAACCCCTCCACGGGGTTAAGTTTAGAGCCCGAGAATTTGATCCGCCGTTTGAACGAACAGGGCATAAGCACGGCCATCGTCTCCTCTTATAAGAGTCTGTTTTTCGATTCTCGCGAGGGAAATGACGATGTCCTTGATCTCGCAGAGGAATTTCCTGACCGCATCCTGCCAGCGATCATGATGAATGCCTTTAATTATGACGTAATGGCGGATGCGAATTACTTTCGAGATATGCGCCAACAGGGGGCTCGGGTTTTTAGCATTCTTCTCAGTCCCGTCTATTACGACATCCATCTAGACAGTCGTCTTTTACGGCATATGGCCCATGAAGCGGCGAAGGCCGGCCTCGTCGTTCAATTGGGAATTCGAAACCCTACGGACTTTCGAATCGCGCTCGATTTCTACAGCGATATGAAAGCTCCTGTCTTAATCCGCTGGATGACAGGTCGAAATTACGACTATTTGGGCGAAATGATTCTCGCCATTAAACATACCGATCATTTTTATTTTGATGTGGGATCTCTGCTCAATCCCGGGGGCATCAAACTGCTGATTGAACGCGGCGGTGCCGACCGTCTCTATTATTGTTCCAACCAACCGGAAGCTCTTCCCTATTCCTCTTTGGCGCTTTTTGAGGCCGCGAAAATCTCCGAGGGCGATCGAGAAAAAATTGGCCATCGAAATTTGGAAAAGATCTTTGGCCTTACTTCCACTCCGACAATCCCCCTTCCTCAGGCTTGGAAGAACAGATGGAAGGAGATTTTGAAGTATCCAAAAATCGATACGCATTTCCATATCGATGGATGGAACTTGATGGAACCCGAGCATGATCCGGTGTTTTTTCAAGAGTATTTTGACCACTATGGTTATGAAAAAATCGTGATTTCGTCGATTCGCGGGCTCAATGACGATATCGTGCGCGCGAATGAAGAAACGGCAAAACTCATCGCGAGCAAGGAAGGTCACTACGGACTTATCACGCTCGATCCGAACCGCACGGAGCTCTCGATTCAACAGCTAAAGATGCACGGAAAAAATAAGAAATTTGTAGGTCTAAAAACGATTCAAGATGCTTACAAGCTTCCTTTGAATGCCGATTCCTACGTGAAAATTTTTAAGGCAAATGTCGCGAGTTTTAAACTTCCTGTCATGGCACACATTCCAGGCATGCTGGAAGCAGCCAAGCAATTTCCGAAACTCAACTTCATCTGTGCACATTCCACCTGGGGACGGGTGGGACATTTTGCGAAGCAAAAAAATATCTTCTTCGATATCGCGACCAGTCATCACGACGCTCATGAAACTCGGCTCGATCAGCTCATGAAAGCGGCCGGTGAAGACCGTATCCTTTACGCATGCGACGCTCAGTTGCTCCACCCTGCATGGACAATGGGTAAGATCGCTAGTTATTCCTTTGCTCCGGCAACACTGAAAAAGATTTTCCAAACCAATGCTCAGAAGGCATTTCCTCGATTGAAGTAGCTCACTCTCTCTTCAGCCGCAGCGCGCTACAGCTTCGTGACATGGATAAACCATCCTTATCTGACGCGAATTTTGATAGAGTCTGATTCGGGGGGAGATTTCATGGTGCCATATTTTTCTTACGCAATTTTGTTTTTAGGATTCATTCACAACGGAGCGCAGCAGGATCCCGTTCAAAGACTCGAAGGCTTTACAAAAATCACGGTGGCTGTGGAGAGCGTACATGATCGCGCTCAAACCGGTTTACTTTCGCTTCCAAGTTTTCGAGCGATGCAAGAAATTCAAACGGCGGAACCACTCTTTTCCTATCGCAACCCGCAAAATGAGATTTCGCGGTCTCGAATTCCAACTTATTTGCACCTTTACACGCTCACTTTTGAAAATGAGGAGGTCGCCAAAAATTCCTTGGAAAATCTGCGAGCTTCATCGGAAGTAAAATGGGCCTCTCCCATTTACACATACGTAGGGGATCCTCGAGATTTCACGCCAAATGATCCTGATTTTTCCAAACAACCCCATCATAAAATCATGGAATCAGAAGCCGCATGGGATATCACGATGGGACGAGCGGAAATTATAGTGGCAGTCACCGATGATGGCTTTGAAGTCCCACATCCCGATCTTTCAAAAATTTGGCATGCGAACACCAATGAAGAGGCAAATGGGATGGACGACGACGGCAACGGACTTGTCGATGACATCACCGGTTGGAATTTTGCTGAAGGCACAAACAAAGTATACAATCCCTCAAAACCCACAGACGGCGCTCATGGAACGCACGTCTCAGGAATTGTGTCCGCCCAAATTCACAATCGCGTCGGCGTCTGCGGACTTGCAGGAAATGCTTCAGTTCTTCCTATTAAGTTCTACGGGGGCGGTTCTTGGACCTCCGAAGTCATTGCCAAATCCTATCAGTATGCTGCCGATCAAGGTGCTCGAATTATCACCACCTCTTACAATGTGGACGGATTCGTAGGCGATGAAGTGTTCAAAGCGGGATTGGAATATGCTCATCAGAAAGGCGTGCTCCATTTTAACTCCGCGGGAAATAACTCTCAGCTGAACCCCGCACGTCAGAAATTCGAACAACTCCTTTTGGTGTGCAGTACGGAAAACAGCAAAGATAAAATCTCTTACTTCAGCAACTACGGCTGGGGCATCGACGTTTGCGCGCCGGGAAGTGATATTCTCTCCACAGTACCCGCCAAAAAATACGAGCCCTACAGCGGAACTTCCATGGCCACCCCTCAAGCGGCGGGATTAGCTGCCCTCATCTGGTCCAATCATCCTGAGTGGAATTCCGCTCAGGTTGCTGCCCAGCTTTTAGGAACCGCCGATGCCACCATCGAAGCAAATCCCACCAAGGGAGGCCTTATGGGTTCCGGACGAATCAACGCGCGGAAAGCTCTACAAGAAAAAATAGCGCCACCTCGCATTCGATCTATCGTCGGATTGAATTTACCTTTTGAATATTTCAATGAAGGCGTGTCTTCGATTGAACTGCAATTAGACGGCGTGTTCGCTCTAGACGTTTGGTCTCAACCCAATGCCGTCGAGCTCACCGGCGCTGGCGCCGATCAGAAGTTTGGCACCGCCGATGATGTGGTCGTCAATCTTCAAACCACCATCGCCTATCGCTTAGGAACAAATCGCGTGCCCTTTTCGATGGAGCCGCTTAAAGCAGGACTCTATCGCTTGCGTGGGAATGCCTCCATTTTGGTGGATCCTTTCGGGGAGAAGCTGGACGGAAATCAAGATGGCGTGGCCGGCGATGATTTCACTTCAGTGTTTGAGGTGAAGGGATAGGTCACCTTCGACATAGTCGTGATTCGTAAGATCCCACTGATTTGAATAGAAGCCTGCGGCGGCCAGCCCGCCCCAGGCTAATTTCTTCACTTCCGGCGTCGTAATTAGGAAATCCAAATGCGCAGAATTTTGCCGCTCTACCATGGGAAGAAATTCGGCTGTCTGCAATTCTGCTTCCGCGGAAGATCCCGCTACAGCCAATAAAAGTCCGTCCTTCTTCCAAGGGCTTGGCCGGACTGTGACGATGGCAGCCCCCTTCCTTTGCCAAAGTTCCTTCAAAGGCAAAGTGATTGCGTGTCGATTACGAGTCCCGTTGCCGAGTAAAATGAGATTATATTTTTTCTTCATTTCCAAAGTCAGCTCGCTATCTTTCACCACCGGTGTAAAAGA
>DDSI01000106.1 GCA_002343335.1 Bacteriovoracaceae bacterium UBA2394 | reverse complement strand
CGAGTGGACGTAGCGGTTCACAGCATGAAGGATTTTCCAGTGGTCCCGGCGGGTGGGTGTATGTTGGCAGCTTGTGTGGAGCGAGGAGAGGCGAGGGATGTTTTGATCAGCAGAAATAAAAACCCCCTTCATAAATTTACTGGGAAGATGAAACTGGGGACTTCAAGCTTGCGAAGGCGAGCGCAATTGGCGGCACAGAATTGTCAGGCGGNNGCAATGTGGACTCGCGTGTCAATAAGGTAAAAGAGGGTGAACTCGACGGCGTAATTCTAAGCGCCGCCGGATTACTGCGGCTCGGATTGGAAAATGAGATCACCGAGTATTTTGATCCCAAAGTTTTTATTCCAGCCCCCGGTCAGGGAGCGATTGCGGTGGAGTGTCGCGAAGAGGATGAAAGTTTGCGTTTGAAACTAAGACGCATTCATCACGATGAGTCCGGACAAGCCACGCAAGCAGAAAGGACCTTCCTAAAAGCTCTCGGCGGGAATTGCACGCTTCCGTTGGGGGCTTGGTGCGAGATCGAACAATTTCAAATGCGACTTCATGCCTATTTGTCCGATCAAGACGGGCAGTTGGTCATGATGGATCGAGCAATTGCCCCGATTGGTTATGGCGAACAGTTGGGGGAGCAATTGGGGGAGCGTTTCATGAACTACGGTGCTCGAGGAATTTTGAAACGCCTTGAAAAATAAAGCTTCTCATCTTCACGCAATTCTCTTCAGTCCTGATATGGAGGTTGAGAAAAAGAGAGGAATAACGCTTCATCGCATTCCTGCCATTCGGATTCGTTTTTTGAAAACTCGTTTGCCTCAACGAAGTTTTGATTATCTTGTCCTCACTTCCAAGCACGCTCTCAGCCGAAAGGAGCTTTGGAAGATTCGCGCTAAAGAAATTGTGTGCTTAGGAGCGCAGACAGCGGCCCAACTTGGGATTCGAGGGGCGAGGGTGGTTGTACTCACTGAACAAAACTCAGCGGGGCTGCTCAAGTATTTTAGACGTCAAAGAAAGCGTTTTGCAGGCAAACGAAACCCGAGTATTTTTTTGCCTCGCTCGATGCGAGCAGATCCCATGACCGTAAGGGCGCTGCGCCAATCCAAATATCAAGTGACTGCAATGACCACTTACGTGACCGAGCTTCTCAATGTGCGAAGACCGGTCGAACGGATTCTAAAAAAATATCCATCGCCCACTTTTTTTCTCACGAGTCCCTCCGTCGTCCAAGCGCTCAAGCAATCCTTTGGAATTCGACGAATGAGGGCGTTGGCGGCAGAGCTAGATTTCATCGCGATCGGACCTACAACCCGTAACTACTCTGAAAGCCTTGGGTTTAAGGTAAGGGTGGCGAAAACTCCCTCCGGAACTGGGCTTCTAAAGGCGCTTCTGGTTTAAAGGGCCGCATGAAACACGGCACGCGGATGATTGAAGAAAATCAGCTGGAACCCATTCCGTTTAAATATCAGGATCCCAAAACGTTAATTTATTTCACCTGTCCTGAGGGTACGTCGCTGTGTCCACGTTCGGGTTTTCCTGATTTTTGGACAGCCCATTTGTGGGTCGTTCCACAAAATCTGATTGTGGAATTGAAATCTTTAAAACTTTATTTGAATAAATTTCGAAACGAGGACGTCTACCACGAGGAGCTGCCTCATCGAATATTGGCGGATCTCCGAAAGGCTATTGAGCCCGCGTATTTAAAAATCGTCATGGATTATACGAGAAGAGGGAACATTCAAACCGATGTGGGCATTGAATATGCGGTTCCCCAATACTCCGGCCCGCGAGCCCCAGAGTGGGCAATTCGATACGGACTTCGCTGATTGCAAGCGATTAACTGGGTCGAGTTCGGTGCGTTGTGGGTGCAGCGGATTTCAAAATGAGGTTCTTAATCTGATCTAAGAGGATCTTTTGCTCAAATCCGCGATACTTTTTGATAACGAGCTCAATGAGCTCGTAGGGGATTTCGATTTCTTCCTTCGTTTGTTTTTTTTCTAAAACAATTCCACCGTGAGAAGTTCGATAGAGATCGCGATATTCCTTCTCTAAGCCAATGGCTTTCAGCACTTTTGTGGTATCAGAAACAAAATTGGGATCGATGTACATAGACCCCCATTCTCGCTCAAAATATGGGCTGCAGCGACGTGCCAATTTTTCCGACCTTCGAATTTAGGATCGCGACAAATTTCGTCGCCAGTTTTCCGCAGGCACGTAACTCAGTGCGGTCGATGCTACGCCGTTAACCCAGGAGGGATCAGAAATGCGTTCTCTCGTGAGATTTTTGAAATCTTCGCTCACAGGTGTGCTCGGCAAAGGAATGAGCTTTCGGTTCCATGGGCAAACCTCCTGGCAAATATCGCAGCCCGCCACCCATCCCTGGAAGCTCTGCGGCGTTGAGTCTGTAAATGCTCCCTTGTGTTCAAGTGTCCAATAGGAAATGCATTTCTCGGCGTGAAGCACGTAGGGCTCAAGCGCTTCCGTCGGGCACGCATCGATGCAGCGGCGACAGGTTCCGCAATGATCCGTGACAGGAAGCTTTAACTCGAAATTTTCAAGAGAAAGCGATGTGAAGATCTCGCCAAGAAAAAGAGCACTTCCGAATTCCGGATGGAGTAGCAGGGTATTCTTTCCCTGCCATCCTAACCCCGCTTGCTTCGCAAAAACTTTTTCCAAGACGGGAGCTGTATCTACGCAAATCCGAGCAGAGAAGGGGCCAAAAACTTCGTGCAATTTTTCCAGCGTGAGCTGCAGCTTCTTTTGAAGAAGGTGATGATAGTCCTCCGTCCAAGCGTAGTTGGATACTTTCACAGGGCCTTCCGCCCAGCCTGGAAAATAATAAAGTCCAAAGCAAAGAACCGATTGCGCCTCAGGAAAATACTCTTTGGGATTCAAGCGTTCATTCGCACGCCGGGCAAGATAATTCATTTGTGGCCCCTTGTGTCGCTCGAGCCAGATGCGAAAGTGGTCGCGCGTGTCTTCCACGAGATCCGGGGCGGAAGCTCCCGCCACGGACCACCCTAAGTCGCGCGCCCAAGAATCGAGTTCTAATTTCACGGTTTCATCGCCCTTCTTTAAGAATGCGATGTAGTTTTACCTCATCATCCTTTGTCATAAAGACAAATCGACAGCCCATGCCGGTGGGCTTGAAAGGACTCCACTTTTTTTGAACCCAAACTACCTGAGCGGTGCCTCGGACATTGCGATCGTCCTCTTTGGAAAGGATAGTGAAATCAAACTTTTCAGTTCGTTCAAGAGGCTGACTCATTTTAAGGAACATTCCGTGAGCGCTGAGATCGATGGTTACAACTTGGTCGAGGATATCTCCGCCGACAGGGTTGCGAACGAGCACTTCTCTGCGGATTCTCAGCCTATCTCTTGAAACTGCTCGGCCCTGAAGTGCGCGTTTGAGAAAGGTCCAGCGACCTTTGAGATAAAAGCGATGCTTTAAAATAAGGGCGAGAGAAATGACTCCCACGACAAAGATAGCCATGCCCACGCCAAACAGGATCGATCTTGCATCTGCATCCGAGTCGCGGAAGGCTTCACCCATCGACGAGATAAAGTCTTTCTGATCTTGATTAAACTGCTTTGGCACTCACTCCATGGTCGCAAAGACAAGAAAGCTTTACAACTGAAGGCTTACAACAGACTCGATGTGATGGGTTTGAGGAAAGAGATCGACGACCGTCCATCTCGAAATACGATAGGGGCCTTTCTTGCAAAGCGCCGTCAAATCTCGGATGAGCGTCTCTAGGCTACAAGACACATAGGTAATTCGAGAGGGAAGAAGGGAATTTAGCTCTCGAGCGACTTCTAGTGCTCCCGTTCGCGGGGGGTCTAAGATAACCCAATCAAAACAGCGCCGTTGCTTTCGTAAGTTCTGAAGCGCCGCTTCGCTTTTCGCATGAATCCATTCCACATTCTTAATGGAGAGCGACTCTGAATTCTTTCGGGCCCAATGGAGCGAAGCTTCAAAGTCTTCCACGCCTACCACCGATCTTAAATTTTTTGCGAGAGGAAGAGAAAAGTTTCCGATGCCGCAGAATAAATCGAGAGCCGAACTGGCGCCTGGGTTGCTCAAGAGATTTCGATCGGTGAGAACTCTTTCAACAAGAAGTTCATTCATCGAGAGATTGCCTTGGGTAAAACATTGTGCGTCGTACTCAAGTTTTAGCCCTGCGACGTCATACCTGCCAGGGTTCCGGAGATCGACGAGGCGATTTTCGGAAAAAGATTGCGACCAATCCTTCGCATTTTGAATTTGAGCCGCTTCGACGCCGAGGAGCTTGAAGAAACCGTCTTCCAAAATAGGGCATTCCTCGACGGCAAACATTTTATGAGAATGCGGTAAAAAGTAATGAAGCTTACCCTCAGCGACCTGCATGCGGATGCGGTGGCGATAGCAGAATGGTTGAGGCGCAGCGATTGAATCAAATTGAATTTTCGTCAAATGGGGTTCGAGCGGAGAGCGCCGGATCCAATGCTTGGTCATCCGAATTTTCCATGCCAATTGCTCCTCGTAAGAGAGATGCTGAAAGTCGCACCCTCCGCAGGTAACGAAATGTTTGCATTTTGGAGTTTCTCTCTGCGGGCTCGACTGCAAAATCTCTACAATGTCCGCGCGCCATCTTCCTTTTTTTTCTTCCAAGATTTTTACTCGAAGTTGATCCTGAGGAGCGGCTTTTGGGACGAAAATTTCCTCCTCTCCCACGCGCCCGAGTCCTTCGCCGTGGCTACCGAGGCCTTGAATGGTGAGGGTGAGTTCCTCTCCGATTTTGAATGACCTTCTCTCTGACTTTTTCTTTAATGTGCTCATTTCGCAGATGGGGTCTTTAGCACAGAAAAGTCTATTTCGTCGAAGTAATCCGCTGGCATTGCGCTTTGACACGGAATTCTTTCGAGTCATCCCTCAAAGTCCGGGCGTTTATGAAATGCGAAATGAGGCGGGGGAAATCATCTATATAGGAAAGGCCAAATGCCTTCGGGATCGTCTCCGTTCTTATTGCCATGTCCATTCCATGCCGGATGTTTCACGAAAGACGATCCGATTGCTTCACGACGTTCGACAAATCAGGTGGACGCTGACAGCCACGGAGAAGGAGGCTCTCCTTTTGGAGAGTGAACTCCTCGGGCTGCATCAGCCTCGTTACAACGTGATCATTCCTCGTCCTGAATTCTACGACTTTATCGCGGTGATAGAGAATGAAGGTAATTTTGCGCTTCGATTGAAGCCTTGGAACGGGCTTCGGGAGAAAAATCAGCCACTGCTTTACGGTGCATTTCGAGGACGAAGACGAGTGAGGAGGGCGGTTCTGGCGCTCTCGCGGCTGCTTTATCTTTCGGGCCGCCAGCTAGAACACAGTATGCAACTTCCGGGACGACTACAGCGCGACTGGGTTCCCCAAGGAGAAGATGTTGCGCTGCCTCTACAGTCTTCCATTGAAGCGACTCTCTTTCGGCGGCATCTATTGAAATTCTTTCAAGGTCGCTCCAAGCGGCTCATTTCCTACGTGCGAGACACATTCCACTCAGAGAACTTTGGTACAAAATTTTGGGCATCGATGATTCAAAGTGATGTGGAAGCGCTCGAAGAATTTTACAAAAAGGGCCCAAAACGTCTGTGTGAGATTCGCAAGTTCTACGGACTTCGCCAAGTTCGCATTTCTTGCGAGGATCTCGATCACTACCTGACGGCTTTTCCTTTTGACGCTTCAACGTGACGCGTCCAAATATTCCGTCGACTCGTCGTAGTTGCAACGGAGCGTCGAACAAATCCGATGATAGAATTTAAGGAGAGAGTGGATGCGATGCAGACCTCATGGAAAGAGAAGAAAACAAAGTTGATTGATGCGTTGATGGCAAAGACCTCCTTTGCACTTCAAGCAGCCAACAACGGCGACCTTGACGCCGTCGAGGCGCGATTATTTGACCGCAATCATTTGCTTCACGAACTTCATCGTCATGATCAACGCGCCACCCTTAAAGATTTATTAGGAGCTTTTGCGGAACTTGAAAGTTGGGCCAAGCAATTTGAATCCATCTCAAATTGGGATCGCGATATCGTCACCAGCATTCGTACGCAGCAAATGAAAATTTTGGTGGATTTAAAATCTTCGCAGGAAGCGAAGCGCGGGGTGTTGGAAGAAGCTTGCATGACTGGGAAAGGGGTCCGCCTCGAAGTTCAAGGATAGATCGGATCATCGAAAGGAAAGACTGATATGGAAGCGTCAACGAACAAAAAAGCATTGGAACTCGACGGAGCGAGTCGAGAGTTTGAATCGCATCTCCCATTTTCTGCAGTTTCAAACGAACTCAAAAACCTTCTTGCTCCAGCCAGAGTAGTGACGGAGATCTACGTCAACGATAAGCCCGTGAGCATTCAAGAAGAAGAAACGCTTTCCACGGTTCCTTTTAAGGATTTAGGAAAAGTTGTCATTAAATCGAGAGAGGTGAATGAACTCTACCGAGAGTCGCTCAATCTTGCGCCGCAAATTTGTGAAGCGCTGAAGCTCGATGTTCAGGACGTGATCCGATTTTTCCAAACAGGTGATATCCAAACGGCTCAAGAGCGTGTGAGTGAAATGACGGCACTTTTGGAGTGGTTACTGCAATTGATTTCAGGTTTTCAAGCGATCGCGCAATTTAACTTACAAGAAATGAAGTTCTCAAAAGGGCTAGTCATGGAATCGGTCGATCGCATGCAAGCGCTTCTGACAGATTTGCATGTGAATTTGAGCGAACAAAAATGGGAGCCCTTTCAAACCCAACTTCAAGGTCCGTTCATTCAAGAGGTAGAGGTTTGGAAAATTCTCTTCGAAGAAGTGTCCACGAAAAAATGGGGGCCAGAGAACTAACGGCCTGAACCAGCGGGCGCTGGTTCGCTCAATTCAGCAAGTTTTAAGAAGTTTCTGATTTGCGCTCGAGTGAGATGAGGGATGCCGAGAGTATCTTCCATCACCTCTACGGTGGAAGGAAATGCACTCGTTTTCCACATATTCGCGGCTTTCATTACATTGAAGAGGTCCAGATTCACCTGGGCCAAATTTCCACCGCGAAAGAAATTAGACTGAGAGCTAACCAATTTGTTTAACCGTGCGAGCATCGCTGAAACAGCATAGGCCCCCGTGCGCCATCGGCCGTCGCTTAAGCCGCTCACGCTGAACAACTCGCCGGCGTCCTTCATCGAATTCTCATTCTGAAACAATTGAGAAAGGGTTCGGCGTATCAAAAACAATTTTAATCGACGTTCAATGGTTGGAAGTTGCGCTAGTAATTCATCGGCGGCAGCTTTACGTTCCTTAATGGGTGCTTTGGGCTTTCGTTCGAAGACTGCGAGTGCCTTTGCGATAGCTCGATTGGCAATGGACAAATCGAGTTGATCGATCCCATGCATTTGTCTTTCAATATAACCGTCTAAGTCGTCTAAAGTTTCCACAGCGGCAACGCAGTCAAAGAGATTGGGGATGGCTGATTGGGAAGAAACGGATTTTCCCGCCCAGGCGGTACTCCCGGCAACTAAGCTAAGAATTAATATGGCAAAGATCTTCCTCACGCTGAGGAGGAATTCTGCAAGGTCTGTGCCGCTCAAGTTACTGGATTTCCTTGGGGAATTTGATTCATGTCGAGACCCAATCAGCTCTCACTGCGGACTTTGCGGGCCATCAGTTCGTGTAGAGCTTTCTTGGGATCCTGCTGCATGTAGCAAATCCGATAGATCTGCTCGGAAATGGGGAGGTCCAACTTCTTTCGTTTCGCAATCTGATGGACTTGCGCAACCGTGTAGAGACCCTCCACCGGACCCGTCACACGCGCGCGCGCTTCATCGACGGACTTTGCACTCGTGAGTTGCACTCCGAATTGGCGATTTCGGCTGAGATCTCCCGTTGCCGTAAGCCAAAGATCGCCAACGCCGGCCAAGCCGTAAACGGACGCTGTTTTGCCGCCCATTTGCTTCGCCAGAATTTCCATCTCCTTGAGACCTCGCGTGAGCAGTGCGGCTCTCGCGTTCATTCCCAAATTCATGCCGTCTGATATTCCACACGCAATCGCTAGAACATTTTTAATGGCCCCGCAAACTTCTACGCCAATCGGATCGCTACCCACATAAGGACGAAAAAATGAAGTCGAGAAGATTTCGGCGACCGATTTAGCAAAAGCGCGATCCTGGCTTGCCACCACGCAGGCAGTGGGTCGGCGTTCTGCCAGCTCTTGCGCAAAGGTTGGGCCGGAAAGTGTTGCGGAGGGTGCGCGTAATTTTTTTGCGAGGCTTGTAAAGGTGAGTAGCGTCTTTCGATCAATGCCCTTCGAGGCATTCACGAGGCCCGCTATTTTATAGGGTTTCAATTGCTGCAAAATGGATTGCGTTGCTTCAAAGGGCACCGCCGAGAGACAGAGCGGCGGCGTTCGAAAGGCCATGTCCCAAGAGTCTTCAGCATCCAAACGGAACACGGGATGCCCTTTTCCTAGATTCTCCAAAAGCGTTTGGCACAGCGCCTCGCCCCATTTTCCAGGACCTATCAATACAATGGGACTCTCGCGGAGCGTCATTCGACCGGGCATGGCATAATAGAGACATGCCGGAGCCGGGGAAGCAACCTGAAAGAGGGAAGTCCTTTTTGGGAATTCTTTTTGAATGTTGCCATGTTTATTCCCGCGTTTACCGAAAAGAGGACGAGATGAAGTATGAGGGCCGCTGCCCAAAGTGCCTTCGAACTCTTACGGTAAAAATTGATCCGGTGGACGGGATCGAGGGGCGCTTTCTACGAGCGAAATGACGAGGATCGTCGCTGAGGGGATGAGTTTTGGCGAATACGTCTGACAAAGCAAAATCAAAAGACGCTCTGCTTTTGGCGGCCATCGACAAGCTTGAAGAAGAACTCGCCACACTAAAAGACTTCAATGAAATTTGCGGCCATTGCTTGAAACTTTCGGAATTGTACGATGAGCACCACACTTCAGATTCAAAGAAGCTCGCCAATCGTTATATTTTTCTCGCCGCTCAAGCGCTGTTGCGCTCGGGACGTATCGCGAGGTCCGTTGCACTTTTAAACGCGCTCAAAAAGCGGCCAGAGACGGAAGCCGAAGTTCAAATGTTAAAGCGTTGGGCAACCGAAATGTATTCCAAAACGAGTCGAGCTTCCGGCCCTGTCACGGGGGATGAGCATCTTCCCGTTCCGACCCCCTATCAAGAAATGAAGGGCGTCGTTGCTTTTGATGACGAGCCCACGGAAGAGTTAACCAATTTTGCGCGCCAGCAATTTGTAGGTGTTCCGTCGAAACAAGGCTTGTTCTCGTTACTGAATGAGAAAGAGTTTGAAGCCATGCTGGAGCTTGCCGTCGTGCGAGATCTTACCCCGGGTACCGTGCTATTTCGTGAAGGGGATCAGGCCGAAGCATTTTACATCGTTGCGGAAGGAGAGATGGAGCTGGAATCCACTCAGGGCGCTCGAAAGGTCTTTCGGGAAGGACAATTTTTCGGAGAGCTTGCACTATTTTCTAAAACACCTCGGACGGCCACGCTCTTTGCATCGAAGGCCTGCAAGCTGCTCGAATTTTCTGCGGAGGATTTAGAGACGTGTTTCATGCTCGTCCCCAATATGCGGGAAAAAGTGTATTCCTTCTATGAGCTCCGTTTGTTCTATCAAGCCGCCGCCAAGAATCGAATTTTTCAGCGATTCACTCAGTCCGAGTTAGAGGAAATCGCCGACTACCTTACTCCCATTCGAGTCCCCGAGGGGCGCGTCCTCATTGAAGAGGGTGCCAATGCCGAAAGTTTCTTTGTGATCGCTAAAGGATTTTTGGCCGTCACAAAAGAGGGCAATGAGATTTGCAAGCTAGGACCAGGTCATTTCGTGGGTGAAATCGGATTGATTTTAAACAAAACTCGAACGGCCCGCGTGCAAGCCATCACCGAATGTTACTTACTCGAATGCCAAAATCAGGACTTTGCCGAGCTTTTGAGAGATTATCCCAAATTTAAAAATGTCGTAGAGCAAGTCGCTCAACTTCGAGACAGCGATCACTCCGATGATCCTACCGATCCTGGATTCCGCCTGGATCCTCGCGCTCTTATGAAGCCCATCATTGACTAGGGCTCTCTATTCGGAGATTCAAAAGAGCATGGTTTCTGAAAATGGATTTTCAATGGTCGGCAAGCGCGCGCTCATTATGGGGCTCGCCAATGAACGAAGCATCGCATGGGGTATCGCTCGCGCGCTCAAATCTGCCGGCGCGGAATTGGGGTTTACTTATATTGATGCCGTGGAAAAGCGCATGCGCCCTTTGGCGGAGGAGCTCGGTGCGACTTTAATTTCTCGCTGCGATGTGAGCTCCGATCAAGATTTGCAAGCGCTGGGAGAAGTCGTGAATGACAAATGGGGAGGTCAACTCGACGTGCTGGTGCATTCGCTGGCCTATGCTGATCGAGAAGATTTGGAGAAAGGATTTACCGAAACTTCGCGGAGAGGCTTTCAAACGGCTCTCGATGTGTCGGCATTTTCGTTAGTGGCGGCAAGTCGCGTGCTAGCACCGGCGCTTGAAAAGGCGAAAGGATCGGTGATCACTCTGTCCTATTATGGCGCCGAACGAGTGGTGACGAATTATAATGTGATGGGTGTGGCGAAAGCCGCGCTGGAATCTTCCGTGCGTTATCTTGCCGCGGATTTAGGTCCCAAAGGAGTTCGCGTGAATGCGATTTCCGCCGGACCCATTCGAACTCTTGCCGCAAGTGGCGTAAAGGACTTCCGATCCATCCTCACCAAAATTGAAGAGCGTGCTCCGCTTCGACGAAATATCACCATCGAAGAAGTTGGACAGGTGGGCTTATTTTTAGCATCTAACGCTTCCTCCGCTGTCACGGGACAAGTTCTCTATGTGGACGCCGGTTATTCTATCATGGGACTCTAGGTACAATCCGAAGGAGAGAGCGAAAGCGCTTTAATTAGCTCTCGAGAAAATCCCAGTTGGCAGTAAGGGCGGCGGTGGCTTCTATTTCGTCACTTCCCCAGGCGAGGCCAAATTTTCCGCTCGAGTATTTCACACGCGTATCATCAAAAAGAGGATTCGCATCGAATTGTAGTTCTGCATTTTGACGAAGGTTGACGATACCCTCGATGAAGGAATCAACTTGAGATTTTGCGTCTGCCCCTAAATTCATATCCTCCGCGAAGCTTCTGAGATCCATGAGCGCTTCCTCGACGCCTTCTCCGGATTTGAGAGCCGCTCGAAGATTCTCCACCACGGGAATGATTTCCATGCCGAGGGCGGACTGAAGCTTCCGCACACCTTCGTCGATGTCAGCGCCCTCAAGGGAGATCTGATGCGTTCGAGTCTTAAAATTCGCCTGCGCATTCACAACGGCGGATGTGACAATGTCCTGCTCGGCATCCGTTTGCAAATCCGCGTACTCCAGTTGTCGTATGACGACTTCCGATCTACCAGCGCCGCGATTCTCTAATCGGACGTGAAATAAATCAGCGACTCCTTCACCAAAGACGGAATCCACGGCTGCCTGGAAGGTTTCTTCGCTTTGCGCGGGATCGACGAGAAGTTCTCTTTTCGAAAAACTAAAAATAGCGTCCCGCAGTTCCACCATGTCTTTTTGTGTGGGTTTGTAGTCGATGGTCGAGACCGAAGCGGATTCATAGGTGATGGCAAAGGGATGAATGGCTCCCACATCCTTTTCGGAAGTATTAGTAAGAGCGAGCGTCCGATCGCCCAATCCTTCGACCGCCGTCAGGCGTGAGATTTCGTCGTCCGTTTTCAGTTGATCGAGGACGATTGCTTGTTGAATTTCGGAAGAAACATTGCGCCTCACAAAGCTTTCGGTGGCGGCAGTGGTTTCAGAAGAAGAGGAGTCGAATTGATAGACTAGGGTGCTAGGAGCAGGGGTGCCGGTATCGTTACTCATGACTCGAGAAGCTCGCGATATCTCGCGAATTCCTCGGAGGATGGCTGTCATTTCGATTTTAGAGGTCATGCCAGCGTTCCCGATCATTTGGAAAAGAAAGCAGCACCAGCGCTATCCCCACTAAAAACCCCCAGCGCCAGTGCTACAAACATCAAACAATCAAACTACAATGAGCCTATCGACGCGCCGCAAAATAACTTGAGCGGAAAATGAAAGAATCCGAATTCTCCAATGGAAATGCCAAGTTAGAGTGCTCAAATTTCTCGTCGCACTCGTGCCTCGTGACAGGATTTTTCCACGAGCCTTTGCCGAGGATCGCGTAGCAATGCCTCATTTCAATACTCAGTCTTGGGACCGCTCCTCCTCGCCACTTTGCCTTTCTTTCTTCGAATTTATTTAAGGCTCGGAGAGCCTCTGCAAAAACTCTTCGAAAAATCCCGCCCCCAACCGCGAGTGCGACGTTGATCTCAGTCGATATTATTTATGTGAAGGGGCCGTACTTCGGGCGAATCCCAAATCCTCAGTGTGCAAGCATTTGCTGAAGGAACTGAGTTTCTACGTCGAAATTCTGGTTCTCTGAAGAACCGCGATAAACGTCCCGGAAGTGTTATGGATATCCGGCAGGAGCATGAAAAAAGGATCGTGCTCGGCCAGGCCGGCGAGTGTTTTTTCATCGATTTCGAAGCCATAGAAATTGCGCACATAGGGCACAACCCATTCTTTGAAATACGAAAATGCGGGAACCAATCGATAGGAATTATGCGAAGTGCGAAGGAAATGTTCAATCTGCGCTTCGTTCTCAGACTTGTTCAAGGTTGAGG
>DDSI01000219.1 GCA_002343335.1 Bacteriovoracaceae bacterium UBA2394 | reverse complement strand
GACCTCATCATCCCTATACTCAAGGTCTCCTCGATTCGATTCCAAGTTTGGAAATAGAGCCGGGTGCAAGGCTGCGTCCCATTCCAGGATCGCCTCCTGATCTTTCCGCGTTGGGTGATTTTTGCGCTTTCGCTCCAAGGTGTCCACGCGCGCAGGATATTTGTCGACAAAAGCGACCTTTGCAAACTCAAGTGGAAGGCATTCATGGGTTTGAATGTTACTTTCCCTTGCGGGAAATGAAGGAACGCGGTCATGGAACTCAGGGGCAAAAAGCATGAGCGCTGAACTTCTCCAGGTAGAAGATTTGAAAGTTCACTTTCCCGTCGTTCGGGGCGGGCTCTTTAAAAAAGAGAAGAAGGTGGTCCATGCGGTCGACGGAGTTTCCTTCGCAATGGAGGCTGGAAAAACTCTGGGGCTAGTCGGAGAGAGCGGCTGCGGTAAATCTACAACTGGCAGAGCCATCACTCGTTTGATCAAGGCGACGGCCGGAAAGGTGAGCTTCGACTCTCAAAATGTGATTGAGTTTAAGCGATCGCAGCTCCTCGCTTTTCGGCGAACTTGCCAGATGGTTTTTCAGAATCCCTATTCTTCACTTGATCCGCGAATGACGATCTCAAGTATTTTGTCCGAACCGCTCAACGCGCTGACGAATTTGTCTCGGAANNGAGAGCGCGTTCAGCAACTCATGAAGGAAGTGAATCTCAATCCTAAGTTTTTGAATCGCTATCCCCATGAATTTAGCGGCGGCCAACGTCAGCGGATTAATATTGCTCGAGCACTTTCTGTTTATCCAAAACTCATCGTTGCGGATGAGCCAGTCTCAGCGCTCGACGTGTCCATTCAAGCGCAGATCATTAACTTGCTCCAAGATCTGCAAGCCAAATATCAAATGGCTTATCTTTTCATCGCTCACGACCTTTCTGTGGTGAAAACGCTCAGTCACCGGGTGGCCGTGATGTATCTAGGGAAGATCGTGGAGCTGGGCGATACGAGAACGCTCTACGGCGATCCGAGACATCCTTACACTCAGGCGCTCATGAGTGCGGTGCCATTGCATGATCCAGAAAAAGAACGAAAGCGGAAGCGCATTGTGCTTACAGGGGAGATTCCATCGCCCATTAATCTACCGAAGGGATGTCGATTTCATCCTCGCTGTCCGATTGCAACGGATCGATGTCGGGTCGAAGAGCCAGCGCTGAAGAAGGCGAACAATGGTTCTTTTGTGGCATGTCACTACGCCGACGAAAATAAAAATAAGATTATTTAGAATTCTTTAGCTCTTTAGGCGGGAGCCGATGAGAGTGATGGGTTGGTTCGCCGTGTACACTCCATTTTTCGAGCCCTTCTTTACAATATACATCGCTCGGTCCGCAGCGGAAATGAGCTGATCGATATTTTTTCCATCTTCCGGAGAACAGGAGATGCCAAAGCTTGCGGTCATCTTAATGGTGAGATGTTTGCTCTTTAAAAACACATGGGCGCGGAGCTGGTCCAGCATCCGATTGACGAATTGAAGAGCATCTTTTTTGGTTGTCCTCGGAAGCACCAACACAAATTCATCGCCGCCGTAACGAATGGCGACGTCCGAGGTGCGGATCCCCGAAAGTAAGAATTCTCCG
The DNA here is from genome assembly GCA_002343335.1 of Bacteriovoracaceae bacterium UBA2394. GTDB lineage: Bacteria > Bdellovibrionota > UBA2394 > UBA2394 > UBA2394 > UBA2394. The sequence goes on along the minus strand of DDSI01000219.1, from coordinate 3,392 downwards.
AACTCGCGGAGCAACTGAGAGCCAACCATATGGCCGTGCTGATCGTTGATCTGCTTAAAGTTGTCGAGGTCAATGAATACGAGTGAGAGATTCTCCTTGTAGCGCTCGGAGCGAGCTAGTTCTCGTTCCAACACGAGATGGAGGTATCGGCCATTATAGAGTTTGGTGAGGTCGTCCGATACGGTGAGTTCTTGAACCTGTCGGTAGTTGCGAGCATTTTCGACGGCGATGGCGAGATAGTCGCTAAAGGTTTCGACTAGACGAAATTGATCTTCTCCAAAAGAAGGCTCCGTGGAGGAGGTAAAAAAAGCTAGAAGTCCTAGCACAGTCCCACGCGACATGATCGGCAGTGTCATCATGCTCGAAGGCTTCTCTACGGCGAAACCGTCGATGCGAGCATCGAAGAGCGGATCGAGAAGAGGGTTTTGAAAAAGATCGCCCTTACCACGCTCGAGGCAATGACCGATAATTCCCCGACCTAAAGGGAAGCCATCTTGCGAAACATCATGAGGAGGTTTTGGAAATTCAAAATAGAAATGGTTAGAAGTTTCATCCAAAAGGACCAGAGCGAAATGGCGGCATTGAATGAGGCCTCCCAATTTCTCCACAACGATTCTTAAAACTTCAGAGAGATCGAGTGAAGACGTGAGAGTTTTGCCCAAGGAATAATAAATTCGAAGCTTTTGAACCGTTTGGCGAAGCTCTTCGATAATTTCATTTTCTTGAAGGTGCGCAGGAAAACTGAGGGCACTCAGATCCTGCACTCGATTGCTGGATCCCTTCTTAGGAGTCTTCGATTTCGATCCTTTATTTTTTGCCATGATAAGACTAACCAATCCCCTGGGAGACATCCTATTATAAGGGTGGATGATCCTCTTAGGCCATAACCCGGAAAGGAATGCGTTTTGAGCCCTTCTAAATTTAAACGGATAGCGGTTTTAACCTCTGGAGGCGACGCCCCGGGAATGAATGCCTGTTTGCGCTCCGTCGTTCGAAATGCTGTATTTCACGGCTTTGAAGTGATCGGAGTTCGAAATGGCTATGACGGACTCATTAAGCAGCGCGTTATGCCGCTCAATCTGCGAAGTGTGGGGAATATTATCCAGCGAGGAGGCACCTTTCTTGGCTCTTCTCGTTCCACCGAATTTCGAACGACTCGTGGAAGAGCGCAAGCCTATTCGTATTTGAAGGCTCTGGATGTTGGCGCTCTCATCACTTTGGGTGGCGACGGAACGCTCTCAGGCGCAGGGATATTTTCTCAAGAGTTTCCGATTCAAGTCATCGGCGTTCCCAGTTCCATTGATAACGATCTTTGTGAAACCGATCTTTCGCTTGGGTTCGACACCGCAGTCAATACGGCGGTTGAATGCATTGACCGTATACGAGATACGGCGGATTCGCATGGGCGAATTTTTGTGGTTGAGGTGATGGGAAAGAGCTCGGGGCATATTGCATTGGAAACCGCGTTAGCGGCGGGCGTTGAATATGCCGTCATTCCAGAATCGAAATTGCGCGAGAAGGATTTGGTTCGAAAAATCCAGCAGGGCGTGAATCGTGGAAAATCGGGGAGCATTGTGATCGTGGCGGAGAAGAAAGACCCCGGCTATGCGCTCGATTTATCGAAAGTAATATGTCGACACGTGAAGCGCGATGTTCGCGCAGTCGTACTCGGGCATTTACAAAGGGGAGGGAGTCCTTCCCGGATAGATCGCAATCTTGCGTCACGTTTCGGGGCCAAAGCCGTGGAGCTCGTGCGCGCCAAAAAAACCAGACTGATGGTGGCGGTTCAGGACGATGAGATCGTGGCAGTTCCTTTCCAAAAAGTCGTAGGGAAACGCAGGTATGCAGACCTTTCGCGACTAAAGCTTGTCGACACTCTTTCGATCTAATAAAGATAGTAGAAGCTTGAAATCAAAGTTCATTTTTATCACTGGTGGCGTTGCTTCGAGTTTAGGAAAAGGCATCGCTGCCTCCTCTATTGGAGCGATCCTCGAGGCTCGGGGACTCAAAATCACCGTCGTAAAAATGGATCCCTATATCAACGTAGATCCTGGCACGATGAATCCATTTGAACACGGGGAAGTTTTTGTCACGCAAGATGGGGCGGAGACGGATCTCGATCTCGGTCACTACGAGCGGTTCACCCAAGCGACGCTCACTTCCGATAACAATTTTACGACCGGAAAAGTTTATCATTCGGTGATTACGAAAGAGCGCCGCGGAGATTACTTGGGCGGCACGGTTCAGGTCATCCCACATATCACGAATGAAATTAAAGAGCGCATTTTAAAAAATGCCAAAGATGCGGATATTGTGATCGTGGAAGTGGGTGGGACGACCGGAGACATAGAGGGTCTTCCCTTTTTAGAAGCGATTCGACAATTAAAGACAGAGCTCGGTCCGCAGAACACACTTTACGTTCACCTCACTTTGATTCCCTACATTCCGACCGCGGGGGAAATTAAAACGAAGCCGACTCAGCACTCGGTGAAGGAATTGCTCAGCATTGGGATTCAACCGGATTTGCTCCTTTGCCGGACCTCCAAAGATTTAAGCAAAGACGTAAAACGAAAGATCGCGCTCTTTTGCAATGTCGCAGAGAATTGTGTCATCACCGCACTCGACGTGACGAGCATATACGAAGTGCCGCTTAATTTTCATCGTGAGGGATTGGACGAGCGAATTATTGAGCGTTTGAACATTTGGACGAGGCAACCTGATCTCAAACAGTGGGATGACTTGATTAAGCGCATTGGTTCGTTGAAGCGTAAAGTGGTGCTGGGTCTGGTCGGAAAATATCTGGCGCTCAAAGAGTCCTATAAGAGTTTGAACGAAGCCATCTCCCATGCCGGCATTGCCAATGATGCCAAAGTAGAAATTCGCTACATCGATCCTGAAGAGCTGGTGAAGTCGGAAGCCTATGTGGAAGAATCCTTTCAGGGCGTTCAGGCGCTCATTGTGCCTGGTGGATTTGGGGAGCGTGGCACGGAGGGAAAGATTCGCGCCATTCGTTACGCTCGAGAGAAAAAGCTGCCGTACTTGGGGATTTGTTTGGGGATGCAACTGGCTTGCATTGAGTTTGCGCGCCATATCTGCGGTGTTCAAAATGCGCATTCGCAGGAATTCAATCAGGATCCTGACGGCGCAATCGTTCACTACATGACGGGTCAAGGCGCGGACGTTCAAAAAGGGGGGACCATGCGGCTTGGTTCTTATCCCTGCAAGCTGGCGCCCTCAAGTATTTCCGCTAAACTCTACGAGCAAACAAGTATCACTGAACGTCATCGCCATCGATTAGAATTCAACAATGCCTTTCGAGCCATGGTGGAATCGAAGGGTTTAAAGATCGTAGGAACTTCGCCCGAAGGTAATTTGGTGGAAGTAGTGGAACT
>DDSI01000277.1 GCA_002343335.1 Bacteriovoracaceae bacterium UBA2394 | reverse complement strand
ATACTTTCTCGCTGGATTTCCGTTTGAGTGAGCAATTTTTGCTGTAGATCAAAATTTTGTTGAATACTTGCGGAGAGACTTCCAGCCTCTCCGACGATCCCGCGGTAGTAGTCCGTAAAGGTTTGAGTATTTCCGCTCATCACCTGAGAGTTTCTTAGACCGAAAATTTGCAAGGCCATGGTGTTATTGCCCACGCCAGTTGTCGTCGGATCCGCGCCGGCCGCGGCTACCAAATTTAGATTATTCTGCACATTCGCATCGACGCGAATATTGGCTGCAGCATCCTGAGAAGATCCCAACGCGGCAAAGAAAAGATTATTGGTGGAGCCATCTAAACCAAAGCCGGTGGAGTGAAGCCCATTGATTTCCGTTACGAATTCATAGGCCAGTTCGTCGATATCGGCGATCTGCTGATTGAGAGTCGTATTTCGTTCGATGAGATTTCCACCCAAACGCCCACCCGTAATACGGGAGGTGATGTCGAGCGCTGTTGTATCGCCTGGAAGTGTGACACCGATTGCAATATTTCCGTTGTATCCTAAATTGTTGGTCACGCTGAGCGTGGCTGCGTCGTAACGATTCACAAGAGCAGTTCCGTTTTCGGTGGTGACTTGAACGTTGCCTTCGGGATCCTCGAAATAAGCAACGCTCATTTCCTCAGAAAGTTGTCGCAGCAAATACGTTCGCTGGGAGGCCATATCTTGGGCCTTGTTAGGACCGCCCGCTTCAGAAATATTTTGATTTAATCCGGCGATCGCGCCGAGCATTTCATTAATTTTGTCAGCACGATCGGAAATTTCAGAGGATAGATCGCGCTTCAATTGTTTGAGTTGTGAGGAAACTGTGTTGAAGTGACCAGCTACGGTCTCTCCGATACTCACCACCGTTTGTCGAAGCGATGAAGAGGAGGGATCGTTTGCCAAAGAACTCCAAGCATTAAAATAATCACTTAGACTCTTTCCAATTCCATTCTGCTGAGAGTCAGCCCAGATATTTTCGATCTGAGTAACCGTCGGACGTCGACCATCGTAGGTACCAAAGCGATTTGCAGTCGTGAAAAGCTGCATTTCGACGAAAGGACTTACGATCGATTGCACCGCGACAACTTCCGCGCCGCCTCCGACACCGTCGGCACTGGCCAAGCGAGGAGAAACGACGATCTGTTGTCTCGCATATCCTTTCGTGTTGATGTTCGCGATATTATTCGAGGCTGTGGCAAGACCCTTCAATGCCACATTGATCCCGTCGAGACCTCGATTAAATACCGTACCGATTCCGCTCATGCTCGGCGCTCCACCGTTCTTCCCGCAAACATGTTGGGATGATCTACTTGGCCCTGGAGATTATAAGTCGCCGAAGGGGTTAAGAGATTCTTCAAAGTTTGAAGCGATCCATTAATCCAAGTCAGAGAACTTCCCGCCATGGCTTGGGTTTCTTCTTGTAACTTTTTAAGTTCATCGACTGTCGTCGTGAGGTCATCCTTGAGAGATCGAAGACGTTTTGCGGCATCCGCAGTTACCACCTTACAGATGTCGTCCAGTCGTACGCGCTCAAGCTTGAGCTTCAGTAATTCTGCCGTCTGTTTCACAAAATTTTCGCGAGCTTGATCCATTGCCTGAATCTTCAAAAGCAAAGTCGTTTTTGCTTTGTTGCTTTTTTCGAGCTCCTCAAGTTCCAACTTCGCAATGTGCGCGTGATCCTTGGCCAGAGCATCTTTGTATTGAGTTAAAAGGTTCAGCTGTTCTTGCAGAACGCCTTCTAAGCTCTCTACGGGATTCTTCGTCGTTTGTTTTTGCGTTGTATTTGCCATATTAATTCTTCCTCGGTTTTCGAGAGATTTCCGTCAGAATGGCCTCTTTAATGAATCCTTCTGCCACTCGTTCAAAATCGATTTTGTACTTCTTGGATTTCAACTGACGAGCGATACGATCCACCTCGTCTAATCGGATATCCGGATTTGCGGCCACGAGATCGCGAATCAATGAGAGCGTTTCCACATGACCACCGACATCGGCGGAATCTGTTTGCGGCACAGAGTCGGAGGAAGCACTCGATTCCCCAGAACGAGTTGAACGCGCTTTGCCTTTGGAGTCGGCCTTTTTCCCCTTGTCCGTCGCGGGAACGGGAATAGTGGTGATTCCTGTAATCTTCATTTCTTCGTTTGCTCCGTGAGTTGCGTGTTCAAAATCTTGGCGCCAAGTTGTTTCACAATCGAATCAGCAATTCCGAGCCCGCCTTTGCCGGTAGATGCCGTCATTTTGCTGTACTCTTCATCCAACATGGACTGGAAAAACTTCACTTTCTCGGTCTCTCCGAATGCATCGGACTCCTCGACGGAATCTCGCATCGACTTCATGACGATATTCATGAAGACACTTTCAAATTCCTTTGCTGCCTTTTGAAGCGTGGCCATGTCACGCGCCTTCGCGGGATCCGTGATCTTCGCATCGGGCCTTTGAATCTGCGGCAATCCGCTCGGTAAACCAGAAATGGAATCGCTCATATGATCTCCAATTCTGCTTGCAGCGCGCCCGCGGCTTGAATGGCTTGGAAGACTGCGATCAAATCGCGCGGCGTTATACCAATTGCATTCAAAGCCTTCACTAAATCCCCAATGGAAACGCCGGTCGGAATGATCGCAAGCTTGTCATTACCCTCTTTAACTTCAACCGAAGGCTCTTCCGTGACTTGAGTCTGGCCGAGAGAGAATCCCTCGGGCTGACTGACTGATACATTGGGTTGAATCGAGATCGTAAGATTTCCATGCGCGATGGCCACCGTAGAAATTCTGACGTCTTGGCCCACAACCACAGTGCCCGTGCGCTCGTTCACAACAACCTTTGCAGAAACATCAGGCGTGATCTTGATCGCTTCGATGGATGAAACATATTCCACCAAATTGGAGCGCATGCTATCGGGAATCTGAACTTCGATCGTTGCAGAATCCCGAGCGGAGGCAATTTCCCCTTTGAAATCTCGATTGATCGCATTGGCGATGCGAGTGGCCGTCGTGAAATCAGGAGTGTGCAGCGAATAGGTCAAATTCTGAATCATGGAGAAATCGAAATTAAGTTCACGTTCGATATTGGCTCCGCCTGGAACTTTTCCGACCGTGACATGATTCTTACTTGAACTCGCGCCGCCCGCTTCCTCCGCAAATCCACCCACGGTGACCGGGCCTTGGCCGACCGCGTAGACATGTCCATCGGCCCCCTTCAACGGAGTCAAAAGTAAAGTTCCACCTTTCAAAGATTTTGCATCGCCCAGGGAAGAAACGAGAAGGTCCAGCTTCGAACCAGTGCGCGCGAAGGGCGGCAAGTAGGCGGTCACGATCACGCCTGCCACGTTTTTCACATTGATCGTCGAGGCATCGATCCCGACACCAAGATTGTTCAACATCGTTCCCAGAGACTGCATGGTGAACTGGGAAGAGTTTCCATCGCCTGTTCCTTGAAGGCCGACGACTAAGCCGTAACCAATCAATTGGTTTTGACGAACGCCCTTTAAAGACGTGATGTCTTTCACGCGTACGCCAGCATTTCTTGCGTGCACGCTTTCAATCGTCGAAGCCACGACGAATATGAAAACAAAAGCGACTGCACCACATGCTGCGATCAGCATTCGCATCTTGATCGTTTTAGGTTGTTGCAATCCGTTGCACATCCCTATGGAGTCCCTTCGCTTAGAATGGCCAAATCACGTCTACGAGACGCGCGGCCCATCCTGCTCGTTGTTTGTCGGAAATGACGCCATCTCCGAGGTATCGAATTTTTGCATCTGCCATTACGGTTGAAATGACCGTGTTATTGATTCGAATATCGTCGGGTCGAACGAAGCCCGTGATCTCTACATCTTGATCTTCATTGTTGATGGTGATCGTCTTTTTCCCACGCACATAAAGCGTTCCATTTTCGAGTACATTTTCCACCACGGCCTGAACGGTCGCCTGGAAGTTTCCGGAACGATCCGTCGTCCCTTCACCTTTGAAATCATTTTTGTTTCCTGTCGAAATACCGAGAGAAGCCACATCTTCCGGATCGGCTTGTCCCCAATTTGCCGTACCCGTCAAATTCATCTTAGAATCTCGCTTGGTGTTTGTTTTGGCTTGCGTGGTCGCGCTAGAAGATTCTGAAATGAGAATCGTAAGCAGATCTCCCACTTTTTGCGCCTTTTGATTTCTCACCAAATAAGGATTTCCTTCAGAGCGAGCCCACAACGATGCCGCATTCGGATCCGATGAAGGATTAGCACTCGTATCCCGATTGGGATCCTCTCCAGTGGCGATCTTTTTTTGCTGATCTTGTAGGAGACGCTCGTTAAAGGTCGGCTCGGCTTTTCGTTGCAGCGGCATGCACGCGCTCAATAGGACTGTTGATCCAACGCCAATGAGAACGAGACTGAAAACACGAAAGATCATAGTCTCACCTCAACTTCCTTTGCTTTGGTCACCGTAGCTAAAATTTCTTTTTTAGAATCAATATTCAAAACTTTGATCGTTTGACCTTTAAGTCCATTTTCTTGAGCCATTCCAATCGCGGTGAGCGAAACTCCCACACCCACGACTGCAATTTTAATGCGATCTCCTTTGGAGATAAGATGCTGACGCTCTAACGAACTTTCGGTGAAAACATCGCCAGCACTCATATTCATTCGAGCAATTCGGCCTACGATGTCCGCGGAATTTGGGATCGTTCGAGAAAGATTAGTCGATTCTTTCCACTCCAAACGCAAATCCGTGCTTTCGATCTTCGTGCCCCTTTGAATCTCTCGAGTGGCCACCCAGTATTTATCTTCAACGTAAAGCATGGCCGGTAATCGGACGAGTCGATTCAATCGACCTTGGTCATCCATGAATTTCAGAGTGAGCACATTTGAACCTTGGGGACGAATATCCGCCGTCTCAACTTCGAACTTTTCGCCCAACCAGCTCTCTTCCAAATATTCGCTGGTCATGAGCATTTCGGTAATTTGAATTTTTCGAGTGGTGTACTTAAGAAGTTGATTGTTTAGCTTCTCCTTCCAGGCATCGGAAGGGATATGACTTGTCGTTACACTTTTGGTTCGAGGAGCTGCTACCGACACAGATGTTTCCAAAGTCGAGGACGTCTCTCCAAATGCTGCAAGCGTGAGCCAAATCGGAAAGATCGCAGCAATCAAAAGTACTATTTTCAAAAATCCCTTCATTCTAAAACTCTCCTCATCGGAGTTGTGTGGTCGAAGCCAACATCTGATCCGAGGTCTGAATTACCTTTCCGTTTAATTCGTAAGCGCGCTGAGCCATGATCATGCGCACGAGCTCTTCAGCAATATTGACGTTAGAGCTCTCTAAAAATCCCTGTTGTAGACTTCCCGCTCCATTTTCTCCGGCAACATTTTGTGTTCCCGCTCCAGAAGAAACGGTTTCTCGGTAAAGATTTTTTCCGACCTGTTCTAGACCCGTCTCATTTGGAAAGGTGAAGATCTGAATGGCATTGCCAATCACGTTCGGGGTGCTTCCAGGAATTGTTTCCGTAATGGTTCCATTCGTTCCAATGGTTCGATTTGTCGCTTCGGGTGTCAAAGAAACTGCGGGCTGGACCGGGTAGCCATCTTGAGTGACGAGCGCGCCGGTATTGTCAATTGCGAGTGATCCCGCTCGGGTATAGGCCAATTCTTGATTGGGCAACTGAACTTGAATGAATCCTTTGCCATTGATCGCAACATCGAGCTGACGTCCCGTGGTCTCGAGAGCGCCTTGAATAAATTGCATTTGCGTGGAAACGACCTGAACCCCGGTACCCACCTGAATTCCCGCCGTCTTATTTTGACCAGCCGCTGCTTCGGCTCCAGGAGCTTGAAACGTTTGATAAACCAAATCTTGGAACTCAGCGCGAGAAGTTTTGAAGCCCGTCGTATTCGTGTTCGCGATGTTGTTTGCGATCACGGCAATGCGCGTTTGTTGGGCTTCCATACCTGTTGATGCTGTAAATAATCCCTTAAACATATCGCTCCCTACTTACGCTTCGTTACGAATTCAAAGTCCCCACATGTTGATTGCGCTGTTCGTTCATTTTCGAATTCGACTGCATGACGTTTTGAAAACTTTCATAAAGACGTTGAGCCAAAATCATATTGGATAATTCTCGAACCGGATTCACATTGCTGCCCTCAAGCGCTCCGCCTTCGAACGTTCCATTCACAACTTCCGTTACATTTCCGCCGGATTTCAATTTGAAAAGAAGTCCCTTCTCGCGCTCTAAGTCTTCTTTCGCGATTTGGACGAGACGAAGTTTTCCAACGGATTTGTTGTCCGAAAGCACTGTTCCATCCGGGGAGACCGACATGGTTTGTCCAGTAAGAACGATGTCGCCGCCTTGACCTTGAACGCGAGCGCCATCTTGAGTGACGAGACGACCATCGGTTTCTCGTCGAAAATTTCCGGCGCGAGTGTAACGCTCGCCTTCCGCTGTCGCGATAACAAAGAATCCCGTGCCGTTTACTGCCACATCGAAATCATTGTTTGTCTTTTCGATCGATCCCTGCGTCAGATCGGTGAATGAACCGGAAACTTTGGCAAATTCTGTCGTTTGAAGAGGGTTACCGAGTTTGAGATCAGCCTTTAGAGGACTGCCCGAAAGAACTTGAGATTGAGAAAGAACTTTCTCAAATTGCAGTCGTTCGGCTTTGAATCCAGTGGTCGACAAGTTCGCAAGATTATTAGCGATGATGTCGATTTGCTTCGATAACGCAATTTGTCCACTGACTGCAGAATACACGAATGCTTTCCTCCGGGCCTAAGGAGGTAGCAAGCTTCATTCCTGCGCGCGGAGTCAGAAAAACATTCTGTAGTTTGAAGAACTTGAGGCCTGACACATTGTGCCAGGCCTCAAAATTTCGTCAAAATCGGCAAAGCGTGCCGACTGTTTTTTGCCGAGTGCGCCGAGTCAAAAATCACGGTCCAAAGGATTGATGACAGGTTTCGCGAGCGTCTCGGACAGTTTCTGAATCACAGAAGTTCATATTGTTAAGACGCTTTCCTTCGCAATCCTCTTTGATTTCCGCAACGGCTTCCTCAGAGAAGTCCATGGTTACGGTGTATTGCACTTCCTGAGCGCAAGAAAAGGAAGAGGCATCTACGGTCGGAGTCGTGGGCGCGCTATCGTAAAAATCGTCACTGCTGAAATTATACGCATTCACGGTTTCGAACTTCGTTCCGGAAGTCACAGATGCATAGTAAGAGCCACTAAATTCCGTCGCTCCACGGTATTCATGCGATCCACCTCCACCGCCCGTCGATGTACCGGATCCTTTGACGGCTCCTTCTGTAAATGCGAGGTCCGCAATGCTTGTGCCCGTAAAGTTGGCGATCGCATAATTTTTATCGGAAAATGTATCGCCTCCTCCACAATCATTCACGTGATAAGACTTCACGATAATTTCTCCGGCGGAATTAATAGTGACGTGGGCTTTGTGATTTCCACTGCAGACTCCATCGTGGGAATTTTGCACCTGTACAACTCGATCTTTTGTCGTATCAAAGCTAAGAGTTCCATTCTCTCCTGCAATCAAGAACGCCGAGAGTTCCGAGGTGAAATTTCCGTTATCGCCATGCGCAGACACTGCGCTGTAGGCCCCCGTGGTGCGATTAACTTCCAATTCTTCGTAACCGTTCGGTGACGTTTCACCATCGCCGCAAAACCAAAGGGTCACTTTGTATTTGTTTGAGCCTACACTATTTCGACCATGAACTTTCAAAAAGACCGTTTGGTCCTGGCCGGCATCCTCACCGGTTTGACCCGTCACAATAGCTTTTACAACTCGATCTTCTGATTGTTGATTAAAGAGTTCTTCGGGATTGCCCAGTCTGGGAGAAATATTATCCGCGCCGACGGCGGATGGCATATTTTTCATGTAGCAAAAGCTCGTGCCCGATTCGATGACCGGCTGAAAGGAATAGCCCGTCGTCTGAGCCATTCGACAAGCGACTTCGCCTCCGGGAGAACCGGCCGTGGCTTCGAAAAATTGTCCGCACGTGGTGACCAGTCCGCCACCTGGAGCTTGAGCTGCTAACCAAGTCACGATGTCCGTCGTTGAAGTTGGCGTACCGCCGTCATCATTCCAGAAATACCGAAGCGCGTTCGCCGCCGCGGTAGACTCGTTCGACACTCCAATCTCCGTCAACTTCGGAGGAGTGCCGGAGGACGCCATTCGCTGCCAGCTGTTCGTGGAACTCGTTGAAACCATTTGGCTGGTGTCGGGAAGACCAGAAAGCCCATTGATAGAAACGCCACCGCCGCCTCCGCCACAGCTCGAAAGAACAACTGCCGAAGACAAAATGACAAAGAATGACCTACCCCACATGTTGAATACCCCCATGAACATTTTGGCCCCTGAGCGTCAGCGCGGGAAGCCAGTCAAAAATTTGTGAGGCTCCTACTGATGCCCCATGTTTCAGAAAGATTGATGCGGCGCTCGTCTTCTTAAAGGCAGGAATCGCCATAAACATGACGTGGACGCCTTTCCAAGGGGCATGCAATTTGCTTTCTATAAGCTCTGTGCGCGTGAATTTCATTCTATGGCTGCTTTCGCTGGCGACCCTGCTCGCCCTCCCGCTGACGTCGGGAGCGCAGACGCGCGTGCCGGTGCTAGTGATTGATAGTGCCGCCGATGTGGATCGCATGCTCCCCTTTCTCGACATGGCAGCAATGACTCAAGTTCTCGTCCGCGACGATCGTTCGAATCTTCAATTCAATCTTCTCAGTTGGAATCGTGACACTTTAGCGCAGATCGAAAATGAATTCGGCATGCATCGCCTCCAAGCTGAACTCAATTTCATGAATCAGAGCGACGAGACGTCGGCGACACATTCCTTGCTTCGAAAAGTTTATGAAATAGCGACTCCTTGGAGAAAGAATCGTCGAATCGAGCGATCAATTGCCGCGATAGATTACGCTCATGGAACATTTGTTTCCAACCTAGCGCTCGAAGGTCTGTCTCCTGATCAGATAAAGTTAACAGTCCTCGCTAAGTCTGCGGCAGATAATGTCCTTCAAGTATTTGAAAGAGTTTTGGCATTTCAGCCTTATCGCATTGTGAATCTCTCAGGTGGGTGGGATATCGACGCTTTGAAGGAGGAAGGTCTATCCAATGAAAAGGCGTTTTTTTCAGCTCTAGCGTTCCAGAAGCGTATGAAGGATCTTGTGAGAAAGTATCCCGAAACTATATTTGTTCTTGCGGCGGGCAATGATGGAAAAGACATCTCGGATGAACTCCATCTTCACTCAGCGAATCTGAAAGAACCGAATGTGATTGTCGCGGGAGCTTCAGACTATCAAGGCGTGCGATGGGAGAGCTCCAATTTTTCAAATGAAATTACCACTGTTTTCGCGCCCGGAAAGAACGTCATGGGAAGACAACCAAAATCAACCCGACCCTTGATTGCATCCGGCACTTCCATTTCCGCCCCTCTTGTCACAAATCGGCTCATCAAAATTTTATCGGCCCATCCTCAGTTCACTGCAAAAGAGGCGATCCACGAATTACTTCAAACACATACCGTCTCTTACGGCGAACCAGTTTCAATCCGCTTTCTCATTCCCGAAGGTGCAGTCGGCTTGTCGCCTCAGCAAGTTCGAGAGATTATCCCGAAGCTCACTGAGGCAACGTACCGAAAATTTGATCGCTGCAAGGCACTGGTGGAATCCACCTTCGCGCGTCGCACTCCTTAAGTTAAGGCCATGGATTGTAAGAAGCTTCACTCGGTGCAGCTTCCGTCGTCACCCAGTTTAGAATCGTCCATACGGGAGAAGACTGCGGATCCTTCGTATTCGCGACGCTCGCCAAATCCTTTTGCAAAGATGATTTAACCTTCATCATGAAAAGCGACAGCGCCTTTGCTTCCGTCCGGTATTGAAGCGAAGCTTTCAATCCCCAAGAAGGCAACTTTCCACGAGAAGAATTAACCAATCGTCCTGCAAGCGCACGCACATCCGCGCTGAATGCAAAGTTCGGCAGATCCACCACTTCGCAAGGCGTCTCCACGTCGTCACACTTGCCGTCTAAAATTCTGTATTTGAGAACATCTTTGCCCGTTTGATCGAGCGAAAACAAATAGTGCTTCACTCGTTCGCCAGCCCAGTTGCCAAAAAGTTCGCCCACAGGATGATTCTCGACTTTGAGGAGCGGATCACCCGCTATGAGCAAGTCGCGCTTAATCAGCTCTTCTTGCAATTTCTCGAAGTAAGGCTTTGCAATTTGTTTCATCACGGCGATGTCTTCACTCGTGAACTCAAACGATGCGCCCGGAAATCTCTCTCCTTTTTGGTAAATCGCAGAGTCGAGCAGTTCGTTGAACTTTACGAGCGAGTCCACAGCATACGTGTCTGGAATCTTGAACAGCACGGCTTCCATTCCGCCGACCTTTTCGATCTCCGATTGCACGTAATCTAATTCCGCCTTCTTCACTTCTGCTTCATTGAGCACGTCTACCTTTTCAAACTGTCGGCGCACGCTCAGCACTTGCGCCTTGTTCGACATGGCGGAAACCACGAGCGAACGAGCGCCCGATCGAGCATTTAAGATGCGCTCCACCTTCGCGGCGAACGTCATCTTCATTTCAGAAAGCTTTGTCTCTTCCAGCCCGGGCAGCGGAACCTTCGCGGCCACAAATGCCTCCAAAAGTTCATTGGGCTCAATGGCCAAAGCATCCTTCACCCACGACTGCGTGAACTCAACTACGGACGATCCGTAATCAAAGCGCGCGCAATCGATCATGCCCATGGCCGCATGCGAGTCCGTACAAAACAATGGCATCTCAGACGCCGGCGTTTTCTTTCCTTCATAGAGCGCTTTAATCGCTGCGACATCGTAAGCGTAAGCCGCTTCACCGCGAGCGATTTGATCGCCCGTGAAGGCAGACTCTTCAAAAACTTGGTATTCCATCACCGAGCTGGTCGTGATCACGCCCTCGGGAGCACGACCGGTTTCCATGTAGGTGTTGATCAAATTTGCGCGGTCTTTGAGCGAGTAATTTGCCGCAAGATTTCCCGCAAAATTGTGACGAAGACCAAGCGTATGGCCCACTTCGTGAGCCACCACCTCGCGCACATAGTCTTGCGACATCTTTAAGATCATGTCGTCAGACACATCCGCGCGGAGCGCCTTCGAAAGCGTCTGGAGAAGTTCGGAGCTGTGGTCGATATGACAACGACTCTCGTTCGACATCCCCTTCAACCCCAAACGGTATTTTTTTACGGGGTTGTCTTTTTCTTCCTGCAGTTTTCGCATAAGAGCGAGCACTTTCATTTTTCCTGAAAACGCAAAGGCGGAAGTTTGATAGACCTGCGCATGCAGCGTTTCGCCCGTGCGCGGATCCATTTGTGCATCGGCATAGGCCATCCCCGCCTGATCCCAGTTAATCCACTGGACGATATTGAAATCGCGCGCGGGCGCCGTCACTCCTTCGGGCGCATCGATCACTTGAATGACTTCGCGACCGAAAACTTTGTTCCAGTAAAGAACGCCATCTTTCACCGCCTGCTTAAAATCCGCGGGCGTGTTCGCTGAAATTGCATAGACCAACGGCTTTTCAATATTGAACTTCGTCGCGTGAACGAGCGTGCTACCACCCTCCATCATGAGTGGAGCGACTTCAAAAAATCCCATGCGCTCGAAATTGGTGGTACGCGTGGGCACAAATTTTTCAGAAGGTCTGTAGGGCTTCAGGTAGTAGCGCACTTCTGCGGTCAACAAACCAAGCTCAGGCACTTGAGCCATTTGCTCAATTACGAACTCATTGTTGGCCTCATCGATCTTGGCGTTTTTCAGGTAAGACCACGCCTTCCCCATGGCCGCAAACTCGATGGCAGGATTGTATTCCGTACCGGACATGTCGGACGCTCTCCAATCTCCACTTGCGGTAAACAAAAACGCCATCCCCGCATCAAAATCGAAGTAGACGCGCTCGCCCGTCTCTTTGGTGATCGGAAATGCCGTGAGAATTAAAGCCTGGGGCAAATCCTTGGTAACGGTGTGACCTTGCGTCGCCTCTAACATATAGAGAAGACCTTCGATCTTTCGGAAGGCCACCACACGGCTCTTTAAATTCTCAAACATAGGAGCTGGAATTTGCTGAATGATATTGGCCTGTAGCAAAAATTCCTTCTCAAGCGAATTCTTCGAAATGGAGATATTGTATTTGGATCCTTCAGGTTCCACGCCGAAGTTATCACCGATTGCGGGAGGAGGAGTAACTTCAGGATTCGACGCTAATTTCGTCGTCGGAGTCGAGTCCGCGCAGCCCGTCCACGCCAAAACCCCACCCAATAAAATGACAGGCAAAACTGCCGCCTGAGCCATGCCCAAAGCGCACTTCAAAATGGATTTCATGATTTCCCCTCTACTTATAGATAGATGCCCCTCAGCATCCACACGTCCCGCTCCTCGCCGAGCTTCGGTCCCCTACCTACGCCCTTTGAGTGATAATGCATCGCGATGACGCAACACTGAATTTATTGAAACAGCGCGTTACAGTAAAGAAATACCCTTTGTGGCCTGACAGATTTCCGCTGATTTTATCAAGATGGCGCAATGCGCTGCGTCATATTTTTGGCGGGAATTAATTGGGGACAGTATACACAATTCCTTAATACAGACATTTGGGCCCGGGCACAGTTGTTGCGACGAGAATTATGAGTGCCGCAGGGAGATGCGAAGGTGAAACCGAGCCAATAAAAGAAAACCCGGGAGAACCCTCCCCTTTGAAAAGGAGGATCGCACCCGGGCACTTTGTTCGAAAATAGAGATAGCAGTGGAGGAACTTAGTTTTTCGTAACGATCGTATAAACGCTGGTTTGAATTCCCGCGGCCTTGAGCAATTGTTCTGCTCTATTTACGCAGGCAATATTTTCATTCTTCAAACCTTGATCGTAGACTTCGCAAAGCTCATTGGCGGGTTCGTCCGTGATGACAACCGCCATACGGTTGCTGGATCTCCAGCTCAAGCCTTCCGCGGTTTTGCAAAGACCGTGATAACAATCTTCACCAGGATCTTGCGTGCTCTTTTTACCCGCGATGTACTCTTCGAGAATTTGCTTCAACTTCGTTTCCACAACATTCATATCGCTCGTGAAGTCCAAAGCAACATGCTCGAAGGGTCGCTTGCCGAAAAGAACAATCCCAATCTTCACGGCGCGGCCCGAATTGCGAACGGCTTGAAGCGATTGCGAGATATCGACTAAACCATCAATCACGCCTTGCATGTCATCCGCCATCGACAGCGAGCTATCGATTACAAAGGCTAATTCCAAATCACTATAATACAAAGGCTAATTCCAAATCACTATAAGAATTGGCGTTAATCTTACCCTTCATGTGGGCAATCATGTCGTTGGTAGCGGTGGCGATTTGATTTGGAGAAGACGCAAAGGTCACAAGACCTCCGGTGTTCTGGCCAAGATCAAAATATTGTCCAGCAGCTTGCGAATTGAATCCGGAAGCAGCGGCATAGCTTTCCGCATTGCCTTTCGAGGTCAAAACTTTCAACTGTCCGTTAGCATCTCGCGCGAGACCACTCGAATTAGATTTCGCGATCGTCGCCTCTTCCTGATTCAATCGCACTTGCGGTTGAGCAGGATTGTTGGTGGCGGGATTACGAGCTGCGGCGCGAGTGGCGATGCGATCTTGGTAGACTTTGATCAAATAATTAAATGCCTCAATCGTTCTGAATTTAGAATGGGCAAGCTCCTTAGTGATATCCACGGTGATGATTTGTCCGTTGTTCATCTTCACTCGTTTGTGATCATAGAGCTGAACAAATGAATCGAGTTCCAACTTTGCTTTGGTCAACTTAGAAATGGAATTGCGATCTCGCACATCTTTCTCAACATCGGTGAGTCCGGCAGCTTCCGATTCTATCATCGCATCGCCGGCTGACTTCATTGTATCCGAGAAAGCCTTAATACCCGCTCTCAGCTGATCTTCCGTATAATCCCATCCTGTGGCTTGCGCAACGGCGACGGAATTTCCGATTCGAGTGTAGGTTAAGTAGCCCGTCCCACTGACTTTACTTCCCTTATTTTTAAAGAGGACGATAAGTTTGGAGCCTTCGCCCTTCTTCACCGCAGCGGACATTTGGGTGCCACTGCTGTCGGTAAAGCTTACAATCTTTCCGTCTTTCGAAGCGGAAGCGGTCGAAAAAAGAGAGGTGATCGCGGTGTAGGAGCTTCCGGCGGTGACCGTCGCACTCGTGGTGCAACTGTCGTCAGTCATGATGTTCGCTAGCACTCGAAGATCTTTGGAGTCCGAAGTAGTGGTGGAAGAACCTGTGGAATCAATCTTATGATGTGTAGAGAACGTCACTCCCGTGCTTCCGTAGACATTACTTAGGTCTGTTTTCTTTGAAGGTTCGCAAGTCCGGTTACTGGTTGTGCCATCAGCGGCAATATCAAAACCAATTAAAAATGAAACATCGACATTATCTTGTCGAAGGAATCCTTCTCCGCGGCTCAAAATATATTGGCCTTCAGGAATTTCATTCCAATTGAGCAATGAAGCATCATCGCCTTTGGGGAATGAATATTTGGATTCAGTGTTGTCAGTTTTATCACCGCAACCTTGAATTACAACCGTAAGAGCAATCGCGGGAATAAGCATGCGTGTTGCTCGACGTAACGACTTAGAGAGTTTCATGAGATGTTTTCCTTTCGAACAAAGTTAAGAGGTCCTTGAGTTGAGCGCTGTATAGATGAGGGAGAGTAACCCTACAAGATGCGACAGCAAGTCTGCTGAATGGGAAGCGAATGCCTCAGTCTTAAAATAAGACCTTTTCGCTCAAGAAACGGCTTTTAAAGGGAGAGGATTAACCTCGTTACAATGAACTCAACTCAACCCTGCGCACAATTGACTCACCCTTGACGGTAATTAGTGACAGTATACGTTTTCACTAATTGACCCGGTAGCAGGTACACGCCCATCCGCGTAAAAAGTGAAAGAGTATACTGTCACTAATTAAATTACGACACGCGAACGGAGGTGGATTGATCTTCCGCTTTCATAGCGGAGAGGCGCTTCTTCAGATTAAGTTCGCCGAGAGAAACGTAAGTAGACTCCAAGGAGGGGCCTTCATTTTGAGATTTGCGAGTGGCATTGGCGGCCATCATTTTGTCGCCCATGGTGCCGACGGTCGCAACTTCCTTCCGGAATTCAGAAAGCTTGGTGAATATAGATTCGATTTGCTCGTGCTGAAACGCTACCGCTTTTTCAATCATGTTGAATCGAATCTGATCGGGCTTTGGACGTCGCAGCGACTTCTTAAAATTGTAGTAGTGAACGGCCAGCACTTGCAGACCGATCCATTGAATAAAAACCATCGCGCCCAAGGTCATCGTCCAACCGTTTGCGAGAATCCAAGCTTGAGTTTCAGCAGAAATAAATGACGTCATAATCCTTTGACCTTTCTTATCTAAAAATCCCTATTCAGTTCCCGAACCCGTCACGTGTTGATCGGTTCGCTGACCCATCTCATCCTTCTCGAGGACGGGCCTTTCATGCTTGTACTGATCGAGTCGCCAATTGAGTTTCACGAGAGCCTTCGAATGGATTTGGCTCACCCGGGACTCGGTCACTTGAAGCACTTCAGAAATTTCACGGAGCGTAAGGCCTTCATAATAATAGAGAGCCATCACGAGTTGCTCATCCTGATCCAGCTGCTCAAGGGCGCCGATGATCTTATGCTTGAGCTCCTTAATTTGAACTTCCATATCCGGATGCGGAAGAGACTTATCTTCCAAGAATTCGATCATCGAGCGCTCAGAAATATCCGGACCGCTGATGTCGTCGTAGCTCATCATCCCAGCGGGCTGAAGATCGACGATGAATTCGTAGTATTGTTCCAAATTCATATTGAGCGCTTTGGCCATATCGGCGTCTTCCGGAATTTTTCCCAGTTCGACGGCCAACTTGCGTTGCAGGCCGTCGAGCTCGCGAATCTTCGCTCGCACGGATCGTGGAATCCAATCGCGCGAACGCATTTCATCGATCATGGATCCGCGAATTCGGAATTTGGCGAATGTTTCAAATTTAATTTGCAAAGACGGATCAAAGGACTCGATCGCTTCCAAAAGACCAATCGTTCCACAAGAAATTAAATCTTCGACGAAGTGAGCATGGGGCAAACGACCCACGAGACGAAAGGCGGTGATTTTTACAAGTGGAGCATACTTCTCGATAAGCTGAGTCTTCTCCTGCATGGAGAGATCTCGCTTAGGAGTCGTCTGTCTTCCATATGCACCCAAGTTTCGCATCGTTCCCTCGAATCATTCTCCATTCACTAGCGCGACAGGAGCGCTTGCTTCAGAAAGAATTGCATTCCACCCTTCTGTTGGTTGGTGTCGAGATCGATCACCTTTTTTGCGAGCTCGCGATATCCTTTCGCAATGTCACCCGCTTGATCAAATTTTAACATGGGTTGCTGTCTCGTGATGGATTGACGCACCTTCTCGTCGTAAGGAAAATTGTGCAAATGCCATAGCTGCACCGAATCTAAAAATTGATCCGTCGCATTCACTAGCGATTTGAAGATCGCTTTTCCCTCCGCTTCACTTTTTACCTGGTTGGTAATGATATAAAATGTTTTCTCACCGTACTGCGTCGACATCACTTTCATGAGCGCATAGGCGTCGGTGATACTCGTAGGCTCAGGCGTGACCACCACGAAAACCGCTTGGGCAGCGGAGTTCAAATACATCACGTTATCCGAAATTCCAGCAGCCGTGTCGATGAGCGCGACGTCAAATTGTCCATCCAAGCTATCAAGTTGATCCATGAGCGCCATCTTGTTGTCTTGCGTGAGCGTCGTGAGCGCTTGCACACCGCTTGCAGCGGCGAGAACTTTCACACCCTCAGGACCCACGAACAAAACATCGTCGATTTTCTTCGATCCATCCAAAAGATGTTTCAAATTATAAGGAGGATTGATGTTGTAGATGATATCGATATTTGCGAGGCCCATGTCCCCATCAAATATGAGAACTTCCTGACCCTTCTCTCTCAAAGCGAGCGCTAAGTTAGCCACGACTTGCGTCTTCCCAACGCCCCCCTTGCCGCTTGTGACAGCAATCACTTTGATGGGACGCCGCGCCTTTTGCTTCGCCACTTCGTCCCTTAATTTTTTTGCCTGATCCACCATAAATTCCCCCAATTGAAAGCTTGTCCGAAAACATTCGTCCTTAGATTATTCTTCCGTGCCTTGTCCCATGGTGGTCACGCGATCGATAAAGTCTTTCTTCGAAAATAAAGACAAATCATCGGGCACGGATTGACCGTGAGCGACGAAGGATACCGGTTTCTTACTCTGAAGAATCGTGGTGAGCATGCCACCCCAGTTGGCGGTCTCATCCCATTTCGTAAATAAAAGATAATCCGGACGAATCGCACGAAATGCCTCTAGAAACGCAGGCACATCACCTTGCTGAATTCCTACGGGCAGCACCAAATGCAATTCCAATCGATCCTGCATGTCGGCTTCCGTGAAAGAAATCGTCTTTTTCAAAGCTTCCATTCTCTCGATTTCCTTGGGAGCAATTCCAAAAGTGTCGATGAAGATAATGTCGGTTTCAATATGTCGGCATTGCTCTTCCAATGACAAATCCGTTCGAAGTTTGACGAAGGGCACTTCTAAAATTCGAGCATAGTGTGCGAGCTGATCGGTGCCGCCAATTTTGTAATCATCCAGCGTAAGCAACGTAACGGTCTTTTTTCGACGAAGCTTTTCGTAAGCCGCGAGCTTCGCGATCGTCGTCGTCTTTCCGACACCTGTCGGCCCAGCGAGCACCACAATGCGCTTGCCAGATCGGTTAAGCACGTTGGCTTCCGCGACATTTCCTTCGAGCGCCATCAAAACGGATTCCAAAGCCTCACGCTCGGTCGTCGTTTGATTAAACTTGTGACCCCACTCTTCAATTCCTTTGAAAAATCGCAGAATCGTTCGAGTGGACATTCCTCGATCGGTCCAGAAGTTCATGAGCTGCTGAAAGTATCGAGGAAGATGCGTTTCTTCATAGCGCTGCTCATTCATGAACGCTTCGAAATCTTGTCGAAGCTTTTGCATTTCTAATTCCAATGGATCCACGATTCGCTTGCGCGTAGGCGTGGTCGGCTTCAACGGTGTGGGAGCCGTCGTGGGGGCTTCACCCGTCGTGGCATTCAATTGAGCCTTAAGTGTTTCCACTTCCTTTTGAATGGGCTCAATAAATGTCTTCATCGCATAGAGCTGACTGATCGTGGGCGCCGCTTCATTGGAGGTCGTCTCGCCCTTGGTCGTTGCCCCTGCGTATTTGCTTAAAAGATTCTGTACGGCCGCGGCATTCTTGGAAGTAGTGGGAGTCGTCGCAGTCGGAGTGGTTGTAGCCGTCGTTGTCGCAGTCGCTTTCGCTGTCGTCGTCGCGGCAGGCTTCGCAGAATCTTTCGAGGACTTCTTGGTGAAGAAGGATTTCCAATCGGATTTTTCCACAAGCTTAGGAGCGGGCACTGTCGTCACATCATCTTTCACAGTTGCGTGAAATCGAGGTGCCAATTCCTTTCGATCTATCGCCGCAGTTACTTCGACGGCTGTTCTTGAAAGCAACCCAAACGCCGCAGGATTTTTAATCGGCTCCGTTTGTAGGATGATCGCATTGTCACCGAGCTCTTCCCGAATCTGCTCAATCGCTTTCTGCAGAGTCGCTGCTTGAAACTTTCTAATTTGAATACCCATATATCGTTCCTCCCAGGTTTAGCCCCCTCAGGCTTTGACCATCCCCAAACTTTCTAATCGACTGAGCGCCGTTACTTCGGAGTGCGAAATCACCGCACAGTTTTGAATTTGTCGCTCAATCAGCTTCTTAAAATAGAGTCGAACGCTCGGCGAAGTGAGCACTACAGGTTGCACACCTTCATTCGCCAATCGCTGGCACTCACTTTGAAGTGCATTAATCATCGATAGTGCGCGCTTCGGATCGAGTGTGATCTGAATACCGTCATCGGTTTTGATGAGAGAGCGCGCGATGGCTTCATCCAATTCCGGATCTAAAACCAAAACTTTCAATTTACCTTCTTGAGAGAAAGCTTGCGTGATGGTCGACGCTAAAGATTCGCGAACACTTTCCGTTAACAGATCTGCGTCTTTGGTTCGCACCGCATTATCCGCTACCGATTCCAAAATCGTAGAAAGATCTCGAATAGGAATGTTTTCTCTAAGCAAGTTCTTTAGCACGCGGAGCACGCTTCCCATGGGAAGAACTTCGCCCGACACTTCATCCACAACCTTCGGATGGGTTTCCTTTAATTTATCGAGTAATTTCTGCAATTCTTGTCGGCCCAGCAATTCAGAGGCATGAGCCTTAATGACTTCGCTAATGTGCGTGGCAAGCGTCGTCGAATTATCAACGACCGTGTAGCCCATGAGTTGCGCGCGCTCTTTAAAGTCCGGCGCAATCCAGATAGCCGGCAATCCATACGCGGGTTCCGTGGTGTCGATCCCCTCGATTCTCGCGGTGGTATTTCCGGGATCGATTGCGAGCATTTGATCGACAATCAACTCGCCTCCCGCCACTTTGACGCCCTTCACGAGAACGCAATATTCGCCCTGTCGAAGGGTGAGATTATCGCGAATGTGAATCGGCGGAACGACGAAGCCCATTTCCTGAGCAAATTGTCGACGGAGATGAGTCATGCGCTTAAGCAGATCTCCATTTTGTCGCTCATCCACGAGCGGCACCAACCCGTAGCCCACTTCCAATTCCAAAAGATCCACAGGTTGCACCCATGAGTTGGAATCGAATTCTGGCTTCTTTTCCGCCGTTGCCGCCAAATCGGCTTCCATTTTCTTCTTGGTTTCTTCCATCTGAGTCGTCACCGCTTCTTGATCTAATTTTCGTTTCACTCGTGTCGCGATCACAAAGAGCGCAATCGCTGCAAGCGCGAAGGGAATGGTCGGCATGCTTGGATGAAGCGCGCCAAGCCCAAGTACCATCGCAGCCACCACGAAAGCCTGCGGTTGCATCACGATTTGCTTTTGAAGATCTTCGGAAATATCGCCGGAATTGTTGACCTTTGTGACGATGATACCAGCTGCCGTGGAAATGATGAGCGCCGGAATTTGGGTCACGAGACCATCACCCACGGTGAGGATCGTATAGTTTTGCGCGGCGGTGACGATGTCCATTCCATTCTGAACAACCCCGATGACGAGACCGGCAGCGATATTGACGACCGTGATGATGATCCCTGCGATCGCGTCTCCACGTACAAATTTGCTGGAACCGTCCATGGACCCGTAAAAATCGGCTTCCATCTCTACTTCACGACGGCGCCGTTTCGCCGTCACGTCGTCGATCAATCCCGCATTTAAATCGGCGTCGATGGCCATTTGCTTTCCGGGCATTCCATCCAAGGTGAAGCGCGCGGCGACTTCGGCAATACGGCCGGCACCTTTGGTGATAACGATAAAATTAATGACGATTAAAATGATGAAGACGATAAGTCCTACAACGTAGTTTCCGCCGATGACGAACGTACCGAATGTCTCGATGACTTGTCCGGCGGCGGAAGAGCCCTGCGAACCATGAGTAAGAATCAAACGCGTGGAGGCAATATTGATCGCCAATCGAAACATCGTGACCACGAGCAAGACCGTCGGAAACACGGTGAAGTCGATGGCTTGCTTGGTGTAAACCGCGATCAAAAATAAAACGAGTGAGGCTGCAATTGAAAGTACCAGAACAAAATCCAGTCCCAACGCCGGGAGCGGAATCATCATGATGAGAACGATGCCGACCAAAAACAAGCCGAGCATAGCTTCACGATTCTTCATGAGCGTGCCAAGCGACGAGGTCTGCGGCATGAGCGGCCCCGACGAAGGTGCCGCTTGAGCTGCCGCCGGCTTCGTGTAGGGCACCGGCTTGGGACGAGTCATTGTGCTTTTTGCGTCAGCCATGATTTCTCACTACATTCCTAATCTGATTCCCGCAGAGGCCGCGGGGTTCTTCTGCCAATCTTTAAATTTCTTTTTGATGCGATAAACGTAAGCCAGGACCTCTGCCACGGCCGTGTAGAGCGACTCCGGAATTGCATCATTGATTTCCACAAATCGATACATGAATCGAGCCAACTCGCGTTTTTCCACAATTGGAATATTGTTTTGCATCGCGAGTTCCTTGATTCGAAGAGCAAATACTCCAGCGCCCTTTGCGACCACAACCGGCGCCTTCATCAAACCCTTTTGATATTTGAGGGCGACTGCCACGTGGGTCGGATTTGTGACAACCACATCGGCGGTAGGAACTTTTTCCATCATCTGCTTTCGCAAACGATCGCGTTGAATTTGTCGAATGCGCGCCTTTACTTGAGGATCCCCTTCGCGCTGTTTGTATTCATCGCGAACTTCCTGCATCGACATTTTCATTTTCTGGGCATAACTCCACTTCTGAAATCCGAAATCCAAAATTCCGAGGAATGCCAAAAAGATCAAAAGCGCCATAAAAACTTTGGCGAGCAACATCACAAAGAATATAAAAATTTGTGGCACAGGTTGAGTGCCGATCTGAATGAGCTTATCCACTTCTCCTCGAAGAACGAGGTAGAGAATGCCGCTGATCATTCCAAGCTTCAGAATCGATTTGACGAGTTCCATGGCGGTATCTCGAGAGAAGATTCGTTTGAATCCATTTTGTGGATTGATCTTGTCGAGATCGAATTGAAGTTTCTCCGTAGTAAAAAGAAATCCAAATTGTCCGATATAGGCAGCAATTCCGAATACAAACACCGTACCCAAGAAAGGCCCAATCATCATCAATAGATCACCCGTCAGCATGCGGCCGATTTGCAACGCCTCTGAAATAGAAGTGAGCGAGTGCGCATTAAAATCAAAGTAGCGCTTCAGAATTTCAATGCTGTGTTTGAGCATGTGGCGCGCTGTGAAATAAATGACAAGCGCCATTCCTACGTAAACAATGAAGCTCGCCATTTCTCTTGAAACCGCCACGTCACCCTTCTCCCTAGCTTCCTCAAGACGTCCGGGCGTGGCTTCCTCTGTTTTATCGCCATCATCAAATGCCGACACGATTAAGCTCCCTTAAGTGCTCTTACGAGCATCAACAAATCTGGGCCCATTTGTTCAGTGAGTTGGGTCATCAAAACTCGAATCAAAGGCAAGCTCAGCATGAGGAGCGCAAGTCCCAATACGGGTGACGCAATGAACCCCACATTAAAATAAATATTCATCTGCGGGGAAAGCTTCGTGATGATTCCAAAAATGAAACCCACAATGGTGAAAACGATAATGAAAGGCGCTGCCATCTGAATGGAGAGGGCGAAGATTTTATTGAGAAATGCGCTGATCTGATACCCTACTTGCACATCAAATCCCTTTCCAATTGGAAGGACCTCAAAACTTTTAGCGATGGCCGTGAGCACAAGATGATGACCATTTAAATAGAGAAAGAGCAATGCTCCCATGGTCGTAACAAAGGTGGCGATGACGCCAGTTTGCGCGCCCTGACTAGGATCGAGCACGGTAGCGATCGAGTAACCCATTTGAAATCCGATAAAATCTCCCGCGATCGCTAGAATGGAATAAATCACGGAGGCTGCGAATCCGAGCACAACGCCAATTAAAGCTTCCTGCAAAACCAAAATAATCAGCTGCAAATTTGAATCATGCAAATTGACCTTGGGATGAGGGAGAATCGGCGAAAGCAAAAAAGTAATCATGAGCACAATCGCAATTTTGATTTTGGGACTCACGGAAGCGTGACTCAAAAAAGGTGCCGACAAAAACGCTCCGCTCACTCGCGCTAGAATGAGCAGAAACTGGGCCACGGTTTGCGCCGTGATCCAGTCGTAGTTCAATGGTGTTGCCGCCGCTTCCAATCGATTTACCTCACGAATTGTGTAAAATCCGAAAAAATTCCCGATGTATAATTCATCAAGCGATCCAAAATGAATCCGGAAAATAAAATGAGCGTTCCATAGATTGCGACCATCTTTGGAATGTAAGCCAACGTCATTTCTTGAATCTGAGTCGTCGCCTGAAGAATACTCACTGCCAATCCCACCACCAGCGCCGCCATCAATGCAGGCATGGATACGATAAAAATAACTTTCAAGGTTTCGAATGCAACGCCTTCGATGAACTGTGGATTCATGCTCCCACCTCAAATGACTTAATTAAGCTACCGACGATCAAGTTCCAGCCGTCCACCAGGACGAAAAGCATGAGCTTGAAAGGCAATGAAATCAAAACCGGAGGTAACACGAGCATCCCCATCGCGAGCAAATCGGAAGCCACCACGATGTCGATGACCAGAAACGGCAGGTAGATCATGAAACCGATTTGAAAGGCGCTTTTTAGTTCCGAGATGATGAAGCTTGGAATGATATGAGCCATTGAAATGTCATTTACCGACTTCGGTTTGTCTTCTTGAGACAGACTCACAAAAAGCGCGAGATCCTTTTCACGAGCGTGTTTCAACATAAATTCACGCAGGGGTTTGCCCGCAGCAGCGAGCGCTTCCTTTTGCGTGATTTCATTTTTTTGATAAGGTTCGAGGGCTTCGATATTCATTCGCTTAAGCGTAGGGCTCATCACGATGAATGACATAAAAAGAGACAAGCCAACGAGCACCTGATTTGGAGGTACTTGGTGCGTACCGATGGCCTGTCGCAAGAGCGAGAACACAATGATAAATCGAGTGAAGGACGTCATCGTCACCACGATTGCGGGCGCCAAAGAGAGAATCGTGATCATGAATAAAATTTGAAGAGTGTTGCTTACTTCCTTCGGACCCGCTGCCCCACCCATGCTCAAGTTGAGAGAAGGAAGTGATTGAGCGACCGCTGCCGTGGTCAATGCCACGAAGGAAATTCCAAACATGGCGAGGGCTTTAAGGAGGATCTTTTTATTTGATTCAAGAGGGGATTGCGCGCGCATTTTCATTTACCTCCACCCCATCGTCGATCTTTGTTAGAAAGGAGATCGAATTCTCCGCAACGCCCAACAAGAGCTTTCGCTGTTCTACTTCCACCACAAGAAGCTTTTTCTTTGGCTCGATCGCAAAGGCTTGCAGTACGCGAATATTTGAGAAGTCCCCTTTTCTCGCCCATCGTTCGGGGCGAAGAAATCGCTTGGCCAGATGAGACAGACCGTAAATCAAGCCAAGGACCAGGATGAGACTTCCCAGCATTCGGAGAATCGCAAACCATTGTGAAGAATCGCTCATGTCAATTTGTCCAATCGGTCCTTCGGAGAAATGATGTCGGTCAAACGAACTGCAAACTTATCGTTCAAGACCACGACTTCACCGCGAGCGATCAATTTTTCATTCACATGAACTTCTAATGGCTCTCCGACGATCTTTGTGAGCTCAACTACAGAACCTTGACCGAGCTGCAACAGATCGTTGACGAGCATTCGAGTTCTTCCAAGCTCGACTGTTAGATTGAGCGGCACATCCAACAAGAAATCGATTGCGCGATTGGCCCCGCCCACACCCGGTTGCGGTAGCTCATTCATTGGAACCGACTGATCACCTTGAGTTGTTGTTTCGTCTGCCATTTTGAGTTCCTCCCTATCGGAATCTTTTATTCGTCTTCACCGTCTGCATTTGCTTTTTCGACCACGTTTTCAATTTGTACCGCTTTTTGACCGCAACTTGTTCCCATGCGACTGTCGAACTTTCGCACACCTTCCACAAACATCGGCAAAGGATTGGAAACATACTGATGGAGTTGAATGGTATCGCCCGTCTTCAAAGCGAGAACTTCGCCCATGCTAATTTCGGTCTGACCTAATTCCACACTGCAGGAAGCCCGCGATTGCAAAAGGTTTTGCCCGATCCAAATTTTCCAATTGGGATTGGGTTGCGATTGCTCCACGAAGGTATGGTCCGAAAGTAAATTTTTGATGGGATCGAGAGCAAATAGAGGTGTGACGAGTTGAATACGAGAGGCAGTGTCTTCGAAGTTAATTCCGAAGTCGGCCACGACAACAACGTCACTAGGAGCCACGATACTCACGTACTCTGGATTCGTGTCCGTTCGAACAAATTCGTAGTTGAGCTCGTAAAGGGTCGCCCATGCTTTTTCCAAATCGTTCGTAAAATAAGTGACTAACTTTTGAATCATTTTGAATTCGATCGGCGTGAAATCCCCTTCTTTTTTCCGACTCTGCGACGAAATCTTCCCGCCACCGCAAATATTGTCGATGAGGGCATACACAAAGCTGGGCTCCATCGAGACAATGGATTGTCCAATCAAGGGCGAAAGACGAACGATGGATAAACATGAGGGAACCGGCAAGGTGGCAATCCACTCGCTATAGCGAACCATTTCCGTTTGAAGATATTCAACGACGACCACTTTTCGAACGAGACTTGAAAGCGTTTGACGAAACGAACGTTGAAACCGGTCAAACACGATTTTAAGACCGGGCATTTTCTGACGAACAAGTTTGCGCTGTTTCGTAAAATCATATTTAGGAAGGGAGTTTCCTGCACCCGCTTTCGATTCAACGCTCACTTCGCCTTCGCGAACGGCATTCAACAGCGTATCCACCTCATTCTGCGATAAAATTTTCTCGCCGCCCTTATCGTCTGCCACCTTAAAGCTCCTTCTTTAACCAATCATTCTCACTGAATGACAAATTCCGTGAAATAGACCCGCTTAATTCGGCCCGTTACCAAAACCTTGTTTACGCGCGTAAATATTTCGTCTTTCAAGATGCGCTTTCCATCTGTTGTTTCAATGTCGGTCTGTCGTTTCGAACTTAACAAGATGAGTAGTTCGTCTCGAATCTGGGAAATCCGACTTTCGATTTCCGTACGCACATCTTCCGATTCCAATTCAAACTTCATTTCCAATTTCAAGTATCGAGGGCCGCGACCATCATCGATGAGATTGACAACGAAGGGCTCCACATCGTGTTTGGGCCCGATCAAATTCTTAGCGTCCTTCACTTTTTCCGGAGCCACTTTTTGCGCCGCTGGAGAATGCTCTTCGGCGGCGGCCTCTTCTTGAGCGATCTCTTCTTGGTGGGAACTTGAGCTGCTCATCATTTTGAATACGACGACGGCTGCAATCACAATCACCAACTGACTCGCGATAAGAATGATGACCCAAAGAGGGAGTTTTTTCTTACCGCCCTCTTCTCCGCCAGCTGCTGCATTTTCTTGTGGTGCCGTATCCGCCATAACATCCTCTCCCCCTGAACAATTCGCGACGCACTCCAAGTGCGCGCCACGGCGCAGCAAATGGAGAAATCCGGCAAGAAGAGGAGCAAAGGTCGTACCAACATGGATGGGAAGTTAAGTGACGATGGCGGTTAGGTTTTTTTTGCCTCGGCAAAGTCTGCCGCATCAATTCGTCAGATTTTAAGCAAATTGCCAGTGCGCTTCCGTCAAAGCTGTGACGAGAATTGCATCTATGTACTAAGGTCCGATCCACCATTTGCTTCGCTACGTCATTAAGAATACGTATGTTTAGAATTCTGGCTCTTTCGTTGGTGGGATGGAGCCATCTGTTTTCTTTAATTTCTGCGCACGCCATACCTTCACTGCCTAGCGAGAGCAGAATCATTCGTCTCGAGGATTGTCGCAAACTCCTCAACTCGATTTTTCATTCGATGACGTCTTCCCAATCGCTAAGCCAAGTAGAGCCCGGAATGCTTCGCCTTCCGCTCACCGCGGAGGGACCTTTCACGCATTGGGCCTACGCTATGCGGCAACGGCTTTTAAGGGATGAAGCGGAGATTACGCAGGTCGAATTGAACCTCTCGGCTCGTCGTGAGGTCCGAAATGATCAACCCCCTCACAACCGACAAATTCAAAATACCGTTTTCGACTTCATTCTTTTTGTAGAGCATGGTCTCAATGCCTCCGTTCAGAAATCATGGAATGGTCCGCCTGAACAATTGGCGATGGCGAAAGAACTTTCGAGACGAATTCTTTCCAATTTGGAATCCATTAAGGCAACCGGAAATGTTTCTTACCATGATTTGATCCGTCTCATTGTAAATGTGAGCAAAGCTTTTTCTTTGTTCATTGTACATCCTGCACTGAACCGCGACGTTCGAGATCTCATGACCGCTATTGAACATCCCACCACACTCGCCACCCGAAATCCTTATGTAGGACCATTAGCGAGCGCCCGACAACTTGATCGTATTGAACCTGATCTCCTGATGATATTTCCAGTCGTTCGTCCTCTTAGCATCGAAGAAGCTCTCCACCTGGCCCCATTTCCCGTTGCTCCCGCCGTCATTCATGTGAACCCCGTACAAGTGGAGCGGAGACTTCACCTCCCCATTGATTTGCTTTTTGAAGATCTCTTCGTTGCAGCAGAGATGACGCGAGCAGAGCGCATATCTATGGAGGCGAATAAAAACGATTTGCTTCATATTCAATCCGGAGCGGAAGAAATATTTCAAACGCTTCAAAAAATTCAGGATCGCTGGAATTTGAAGCGAGAAATTTTTTTACATCTATTTAATGCGAAGCTCGAACACAGCGACCGGCTGGCGGCGATGTTTGTGCTCTTTAATTTGGTGCGCCTGCCTCGCCCTTATTTAGGTCAGTCCGCAGA
>DDSI01000155.1 GCA_002343335.1 Bacteriovoracaceae bacterium UBA2394 | reverse complement strand
TTTGGCCCGACGCTGTACCTACCGCCAAATCGGCAATGAAAGAATCTTCGGTCTCGCCGCTGCGATGGGAAACCATGGCATGATAGTTATTCTTCGCCGCCGTTTTCATTGTCTCGAGCGTTTCGGTGACTGTCCCTACTTGATTGAGCTTGATGAGAATCGCATTCGCGCAGCGCTCTTTGATTCCGCGTTCTAGTCTTGAGCTTTGAGTCACAAAGAGATCGTCGCCAACCAATTGAGTATTTGGGAAACGGGTCGTAAGCTCCTTCCAGCCCTTCCAATCCTCTTCATCAAGGGCATCTTCAATGGAGATGACGGGAAACTCATTAATCATCGACGCGTAGATATCCATCAATTGCGAGGCATTCAACGTGCCGCGATTCGATTTTTTAAGAACATACTTTCCATCTTCGTAAAAAGAGCTTGCCGCTACATCGAGCGCAAGCTTCACGTCGGCGCCATAGCCGCATTGATTGATGGCGTCCCAAATAAAATGGAGGGCTTCTTCTAAGCTGCGAAGTCGGGGTGCAAATCCACCTTCATCTCCCACAGACGTGGACAAGTTTTTCGCATGCAAAAGTTTTTTTAGAGTGTGAAAAATTTCTGAACCCATGCGTAGCGCTTCCGAAAAGGATTTTGCACCTACGGGCGCGATCATGAATTCTTGAAAATCCAAATTATTATCGGCATGCATCCCGCCATTCACAATGTTCATGAACGGAACAGGGAGCTTCATCTCCTTAGTGCCAAAAAGTTTCGCAATCGCCTCAGCGAGAGTTATTTTTTGAACTTGCGCACTCGCTCGCGTCGCCGCCATGGAGACAGCGAGCGTAGCATTTGCACCGAGAGTGGATTTCTGAGGCGTGGGATCGATGGTGAGCATTTTTCGATCGAGAGCTTCTTGTTGGACTGGATCTAAACCCGTGACAGCAGGTGCGATCGTCTCAACAATATTATGAATCGCTTTCAAGACGCCTTTGCCGTGGTACCGTTTGGAATCTCCATCTCGAAGTTCAACGGCCTCGAAGCGCCCCGTAGAAGCTCCCGAGGGGACGGCGGCCCGTCCGATAATGCCGGAGGAAAGAGTGATTTCCGCTTCTACGGTCGGAAAACCGCGGGAGTCTAAGATTTCTCTCGCACGTACTGTTCGAATAGTGTCAGTCATACCTTCTTCTAATGAGTCGTCTTGTTCCCAACAAGCGGTGATTTAGTTAAGCTCGCGCTTGTGAAAAAGCACGCCATCTATCCGGGCTCGTTCGACCCACTTACGCAGGGCCATATCAATTTGGTGGAGCGCGCTTTGGCAATCTTCGAGCAAGTGACGGTGGCGGTTTTTATCAATATGAAGAAACCTTCCGTTTTCGATCTCGAAGAGCGCGTGAAAATGATTGAAAAGGTTTTTAAAGATAATCCAAGGGTCAAGGTTGATCAATTTGGTGGGCTTTTGGTGGATTACGTTGCGAAAAGACCGAATGCAATCGTGATGAGGGGAATCCGAACGAATGGAGATTTCGAGTACGAACTCGCCGTCGCTCAAGCGAATCGGCATTTGAGTCCCAAATTTGAGACCATCTTTATGATGACGGACCCTCAATATTCTTTTTTGTCTTCTTCGATGATTCGAGAAATCGTGGGACTTGGCGGCTCCACCAACGGCATGCTGCCGGCTTTCATTGAGCAGGCCTTGAAGGAAAGACTTTTAGAGAAAGGTAAAACAACACGTTCATGAGTTTTTTTAAAGCATCCAGCCTAGTTCGATCCTTCGAAGAATCACAAACTCTCCTTTTAAGTGCGCGAGCAAAAAAATTAGCAGCAGAGGGTCGATCCATCATTAATTTTGG
The DNA here is from genome assembly GCA_002343335.1 of Bacteriovoracaceae bacterium UBA2394. Taxonomy (GTDB): domain Bacteria; phylum Bdellovibrionota; class UBA2394; order UBA2394; family UBA2394; genus UBA2394. Next base: position 3,295 of record DDSI01000155.1, on the reverse strand, counting down.
AGGCGGGGAATTGGATTTTAATACCCCGTCTGAAATTATTGATCGCGCCTACGAAGCTGCAAAGAAGGGGCAGACAAAATATACCGCGGTGAGTGGATTGCCGAGTCTGCGAAAGGCGATCGCAAGGCGAATTTCCGAAGACTATGGGGTAGGCGCTCATGAGGAAGAGATTTTAGCCTCATGTGGAGGAAAGCAGGCCATCTATCATTTCTTGCAGGCGGTGGTGGAGCCTGGAGATGAAGTGATCATTCTCGCTCCTTATTGGGTGTCCTTTCCGGAAATGGTAAAAATGGTGGGCGGTAAACCCATCATCGTTCGTGCAAAAGGCGAGCGAATTACTCCTGAAGAGGTGGCTGCGGTTGTTTCGGATCGCACCAAAGTGCTTATACTGAATTCCCCGTCGAATCCTTCGGGCACGGTGCTGACCGAAGATGAAATCAAGGGATTTATGGAATCCATCGCTTCCAAAGCGGCGTGGATTTTAAGCGATGACACTTATTATCGACTGGTCTATGCGCCGGCGCGATTCATATCGCCACTTCAGATTGATTCTGACTGGCGAAAGCGCGTGTGTGTGATCGGCTCGTCGTCCAAGTCTTATGCGATGACGGGATGGAGATTGGGATGGGCATTTGGTCCGAAGGAATTGATCTTGGCCATGACCAAACTCCAATCGCAGGTCACGAGTTCACCCGCATCGCCTTCGCAGGCGGCGGCAGAAGCTGCCCTCTTGGAGTTCGACGGAGTAGCGGAGGATTTTAGAACGCGCTTGATCAAGCGAAGGGATTTGATGGTAAAGGCCCTCAAAGACATTCCGAAGGTGAGTTATTTAAAGCCTGACGGGGCCTTTTACGTGTTCGCGAACATCTCAGGTCATTTTGCGGGTGGTAGCGCCGGCCCTTCTGTGACGAGTTTTTGTAGCCAATTGCTCGAAGAGCACGGGGTCTGTGTAATTCCCGGGGTGGCCTTCGGGGATGAGCGCTTCATTCGTCTCAGTTATTCCTTAAGTGAAGAGCATATTTCTGAAGGAATTCGAAGGATTCGCCACGCCCTCCTTCCGAAGTAGGCTCTTGATAAAGATCGAGTGAAGTCGTTGACTTAGGTCGCTTTTTTGGCGAAAAAACGAGGCTTATGGCGAGAGAGTGCGAATTAACAGGCAAGCGAGTTCTTTACGGAAACACTGTTTCGAATGCGAATAATCGCCGTCGAACACGATTTTTTCCCAATGTGGTGGAAAAGCGACTCTTTGTTCCCGAATTGAAGAAATATGTGACGGTGAAAATTTCCCAACGAGGACTCAGAACTGTCGATAAATTAGGCGGATTGCTTCCCGCCTGTCGTAAGTATAAGAAAACTTTATCTGCGAAATTAGGCAAATTGCTGGCTCAGGCTTCCTAATAATTTTTGAAACGAGGAGATAGCGGTGGAAGAACGATCGGAAAGATTTGGTAGAGATGATGGCGGACNNCTTCAAACGAAAGAAGCGCACCAAGAAAAAGACGATGTTCCGAAAGAAACGTCCTCCCGCCACATTGACCTTCAGCTATCGTGATTTGGATCGAATTCTTCCCTTCATTACCGAGGAAGGGAAGATTGTTTCCGCGCGAGTTTCAGGACTTCGTGCGGCTCAGCAACGTCAGTTAACCACGTCCGTGAAGCGAGCTCGACAGCTGGCCTTCATTAGCGCCGTGAATAAAGACTTTATTCATTAAGTAGGATTGGCACCCCCTACGGGAGTGTGGACGGGTGCTGATTCTCGTCGATTTCTTTTTACAAAATTCTCTTACCGAACGCGCTCAAAACCATTTCGACCGCCAGGTTCGCCGTTTGATTGCTCACGTCTAAAATGGGATTCACCTCGGTGACTTCCATCGAAGTCATTTTGGTGGAATCCGCAATGAGCTCCATCGCAAGGTGCGCTTCTCTATAAGTAATGCCGCCAGTCACCGGAGTTCCTACGCCCGGAGCGAAGGAAGGATCGACGCCGTCTACATCAAAAGAAACATGAAATCCTGCCGTTCCGTCCGAGGCCGTTCGAATAGATTCCAAAACGACATCGCGCATCCCGCGCTCATCGATCTCTCGCATGGTAAAAGCTTTCACGCCCGTTTTTTTGATCAGCGTTCGCTCTCCGGGATCTAAATCGCGCAGTCCAATCAAACAAACCTTGGAAGGATCGATCATGGGGAGTGAATCCGCGATTCCAAGGAGCTGCTTATGACCCATGCCGAGAATATGAGCGACGGGCATGCCGTGAATATTTCCAGATAGGGTTGTGTCTGGCGTATTAATATCTCCGTGGGCGTCGAACCAAATAAGTCCGAGCTTTTGTTTTTTATCCTGAAAGGCTTTAGAAAGTCCCGCCACCGTTCCCATGGCAATGGAGTGATCGCCCCCTAAAATGAGAGGCCGATGTCCTCCTTTTGTGCATTCATAAACGGTGTTTTTAAGCGTGGTGAGAACTTCGACAATTTCTTCGAGATAGTGAGCCTTGGCATTGGCCTCGCCATGAGGAAGCACGTCGCGAACGCGGACGCTCAAATTTCCCTGATCGCTGACGCTGTAGCCAAGAGCGCGAAGGCGTTCGCCCACTTGGGCGATGCGAAGAGCAGAAGGGCCCATATCGACGCCACGCCGTGAGGCTCCGAGATCCATAGGCACGCCAATGATACTAATAGAATTCTCTTTCACCATGACTCTAAGAGGCTATCCACATCGGAAGGAGGAGCACAAGTAGTCAGATCTAGCAGCTTTGTCTTTTAAAAAGTCTTTGACGATCCTTTAACAAACGCATTGCATAAGGGCTCTTTTAGAGATGCCCGCGTGGCGGAATTGGTAGACGCGCCAGACTCAAAATCTGGTTCAGGCAACTGAGTGTCCGTTCGATTCGGACCGCGGGCATTTGCTTCGTCATCTTAAGAAAAAAGCTTTGTAAGTGTTTTCGCGCCTTAAGAATTTCACCATAATGGCTGCATGATCGAGGTTCTTTATTCTCACGCCGCGGATTTTTTAAAACTTATCTTGCTCGGCGTTTTGTCTCTTTTTCCACCCGTGAACCCTTTCGGCACGGCGCTGATGCTGGACCCTCTTTTTGGCGATATGAATGTGGTCGGTAGAAGAGCGGCGGCGCTTCGAATTGCCATTTATTGCTTCTTCATCTGCGTGGGCGCCCTGCTCATGGGAACTTATCTTCTAAAGTTTTTCGGCGTCACTATTCCTGTGGTCAAACTCGCAGGGGGAATTTTGATTTGTCGGATGGGTTGGAATCGGCTTTCCGCGACGCATGAAACAGGAG
>DDSI01000220.1 GCA_002343335.1 Bacteriovoracaceae bacterium UBA2394 | reverse complement strand
ATTATATATACTCATAAATATATATGGAGGTTTCATGGGCAAACCGATGATGATCCAAAATGACGACGACAAGAGAATTGAAAGGCTGAAGAGGAAACTGAATGCTAAATCCAAAGTGCAGGTTCTCCGCTCAGCGCTTGATCTTTTGGAAGCCCAGGTTGAGAAAGCCGAAAAGCTGGTGAAATGGGCTCGTGCCGCAAAGATTGTGTCCGCATCGAGCCGAGAAGTAATGGAAGATTTTAAACTCCTCAACTTGCTGAAGAGTCGTTCTGAATGATTCATCCAAAACAGTGGCATGTTTTTGTGGTGGATCTGGAACCGCGAGTAGGAACTAAACCCGGCAAGCAGCGCCCTTGTTTGGTGATCCAACCCAGTATTTTTTCAGAATCGGGACTGAGCAGTACGGTCATCCTTCCTTTGACGAGTCGGATTTCCAAAGAAAACACATTTCCCCTGCGAGTTTCGATCCCCAAGGGAACTTGCGGACTTGAGGCAAAGAGCGAAATACTCATCGATCAAATCATCGCATGGGACAACTCGCTCTTTAGAGAAGATCTTGGAGAGATCCCTGAGTTAATACAGCTCGAAGTCAAATCCGCTATTCGGGAGTTTTTAGATCTGGGTTAAATAGATCGACTATAAATTACTGCTGAAGATTTGCGTTGCTGCCGCTGATAACGATTTGACCCGCTGTCGTCTGCGGCTTTTGAGTATTGGTACCGTTCGAGGCCACGTAGGCAACCATTCGAGCTCGAATGCCCGCCATGGAGTTTACGACATCGCTCGTATTGAAATTCCTCACGGTTTCCATCACGCCAGATACATACTCTTTCGTGCTTGCCGTCATCTGATCCGCCCGCTGTTGGTTCAAAGGGATGTATCCATTGTTCTGTCCAGGACTTCCTACGGTCACCTTTGTATAAGTCTCGATATAGGTTTCCCCTACGAGGACTGAATTAGGATTTTTACGAAGATCCGCCTCCGCCATCACGAACGCCTGACGAGTGTTATAAGCTAAAAATCGAGCGTCCTGATTTTGTTTGGTCACTTCAAGCAAGCCCGAATTCATCTCATTAAAGAGAGTCGTATATTCGCTTCGAAGCTGTTGCAGCTTTGCGTTTTCTTCATCGTACTGTTGCTTCATGGGAGAAGGAATATTCTGGATGAGTAACATCTGCATACGAATTTTCTTTAGCTGATCATTTACTTTGGAAATTTGTGATTTCACTTTGGCTAACTCGCCGCCTGAACAATTTGATCCCTCGCAAATGAAATTGGCTTTGCTGGCTTCATCCGACAACGGATTCGCCGCGTTAGCAACAGGGGCCGGTAGACCGGGTTCATCCTTCTGCTTTTCATCGCCACCCTTTCCCTTGGGCTTGGCAGCGTCCGCTACCGCGGTGACTTCTTTAGCGGTTTCTTCCACCTTAGCTTTTTCTCTTGCGAAAGCGAGGCCAGGAATTCCCTCCGTTGCAGTCTTCTTCACTAGCGCTGCCATCTCTTCAATATCTGCCACCGACTTGTCGCGAGTCCATTCCGAGGCTCCGTAAGAACTTCCGCCGCTCAATTTGGAAACCGTGAGATCTCCGACCTTGTCACCTTCTTTGAGCATTCCTTTTTCGACAGCGTAGTCGATATTGGCCCTCAGCTGACCAATCGCTTCACGTTTACCGGGAATATTCTCATAGGGAAGACCCTTGTCGGTGAGGTAACCATCCTTTTGTCCAAAAATTCCGTCGCTATACAATTTCGCGTCGCGAACATTTACATCTTGGTCCCACTGTTGAGTGCGTTTCGCCACTTCGGAATCGCGCTGAGATTCGAGCGTGCGAATTGCAGCTTGAGTATCGGCAATGGATCGCGCTTGCCGTTCGAAACTTTCTAAAGTAGCCGTGCGCATGACTTCCGACTTCTCCGCGCCGGCATCCTTGGCCTTATTTTGCATAAAAGCTTTGAGTTGTTTGTCTTCGTAATCTTTCATCTGCTTTTTCCAAGCATCTTGCTTGCTGGCATATTCACGATCCGTCTCATCGCCAAATCGCTGGGGCCTCACAGGGGGTTTAGGCGCATCCGGCATTTTTTTAAAAAATTCAGTGGGATTATTTTGATAGAGCTCTTGGTAAGTGCGCATAATCGTTTTAGATTCTTTGACGACGACCTTAGTATCGATTTTCTCTAAGTCTTTGTTGAGCCCTTGCTGAGCTTTTGCGAGTTCAGTGGCGAGATTTTCCGCCGCGCCACCACGATTGGTGATCGTGGTGAAAGGAGTGACTACCGCTGGCTGAGTCGGGGCCGGGGATGAATCTACAGCACCAGCAGGAGTGGGCGGTGCCGCGGGAGATGGTTTATCCATGAAGTTACTGCTTGCACCGGCAATTCCTTGCAGACCCTTTGCCAGGTTCTCCATACCTCCGCCGCCAGAACCTTTTGAATCACCACTTCCTGCCTTTGCTGCGGCACGGGCGGAGGCTTCTTCTTTAGCGATTTCTCGTTTCGCCCACTGTCGCAAAGCCTGGGCATAGGCAAGCGAGTTCACTCCACCCAATGCATCGGGATTGAGTTCGGCAATGAGCGGCACGAGAGAACCGGATCTCACCTGAGCCTCAAGTTGCTCAACTCGCGGATCATCATCGGAAATAGTCGATTGAGCGTGCGCGAACGACATCATCGTCACAACAAACAGCGCCGCAAAGGAATATTGTTTCAGCCACAAGTTCATCACTTCTACTTCACTTCAACAAACAGAACTTATTACGGGTATGGTCGTCCAATGACTCCCAAAGATCGCTCATCTCCAAATGCTGGAGTCACAATCTTTCGCACCATGTTCGAATTCTCTTTTCCCTCTTCATCCTGAACAATCGACGTCAACGCCGCCGCCAAGGGCAAAATGATAAGCGCCAAAATCATCGCGTACTCGAGAGCGGTTTGGCCTCGATTGTATGTTTTTCTGAATTTCATCTTCTTCAAAGCCAAGGCAAATCAGAGTTCGGAACCGGGGGTTGGCCGTTGTTCAACAGGTCCAATGCGTTTACATCCCCAGGAAGATCGCGGGACGCAAAACTCTCCGGCTCTGGCTTTGCGCCTCCTTCCCCTCCGAGTTCGTTCGCATCAGCATTCCAATAGGCCACAGACTCTTCCTCTGCAGGTTCTCGATTCGAATCTAAAATCTTTCCGACATCTTGTAGGGTGCGTTCGTTAGAGCCCTCTCGTCTTAGGGTAACAGGGGTTGTCCCCGCCCCTACTTTTTTTAACTCGACCTTGTCAGGGCTAGAATAGATTTCGAAAAATGTTTTTAAATCGGACCCCAAATTGAGGTTGTTTAAAAGATCATCCTTGTTCTCATTTCGAGCCTTATCAATTTCAACAAGCGCATTGTTGAACACGTTGAATGTGTTTAAAGCTATTTGTTTTGATACCGGCTCCGTTAACGCCATCCCAAATTTTTGAAGTTTTTCTAATTTAGAATTAATTTGGTTTCGCGCGGTCACTCGTTCCGGACCCACCGGCATCTTCGCAATCGAAGCGAGATCCTTTCTTATCCCGTCCAAGAATGTTACTCTATCTTCCTCCCCAATTTTCTGTCCTCTGCATTCCCGCGTTTCAGTGGTCCCATCTTCGCGAACGACCGTCTGTCCGTCGCACATATAAGTAGGGATTGGGGCTTCACGTCTCGCATCTCCGGAGGGCGGTGGAACCACCGGCTCTTCAACCTGAGAAGGAGGGGGGGGCGCCTTAGGCGCGATTGATTCTGGAATGGGTTTAGCTTTACTGAAGATGTCTTTAATCGCTTTGTTGGGATCATCGAGCGCTTTCGTGCTAGTAAACACCTCTTGCATCTGTTGATTTGCATTAGGGCCATCTGGAATATCAGAGACTTTTCCGCGGATATCTTGAATGACTTCCGAATTGTGCTCATGTCCATCATATGCGGCATCTATGGCAGAAGTTGCACTGGCGAGAGTCTGCTCGTCGCCGGTCACAAGTCCGCGCGCCCGCTGAATTGCAAGATCCGCGCTGGTACCTTGGCCTACAGCAGTACGTAATTTTTCCTTTTCAGCGATATACTCTCTGTAGGCAGCACAAGCGCGATCATGATCCGTCGGCACCGCCGACGGAATTGATGAGCAGTTGCCAGCTGGCTTTTGCACCTCTGCCGTTCGGCTTTCCCATTCCGCATAAGCGATAGCTTTTTTATGAAGGTCTAGCGCTTTCTTCCCGGCCTCCGTCCGTTTATCTAATTGATCGAGAAAATTGTTTTTTTGACGCCGAAAATCTTGATTACTTTGTCTGAGGTCCCTCTCGGCTTTAGCCAGCGCTTCTTGCATAGCGCGGGCTTTTTCGCGCTGCTTGGCCGCTTCAACATTCCCATCCGCTTCCTTACCCGCCGCAAGATAATCAAATGTTCCCTCAACGAGAGGCTCGACAGCTTTATCGACAATTCCGTCTTTATTAATTTTTGCGACAGCTCTCTCGGTTCCACCCTCGATTTTCGCCACTTCAGCGTCCGCCGCCTTTCCTTTTAAGAAAGATTCTGCTTCTTGCTCCGCCTCAAGTTGCGCGATCGTGATTTCTTTCGCATTGTTTGCGGCCGTGATTCGTTCGTTCCCGGCTCGCTCTTCAGCTTTTTCATTTGCGGCAAAATTTCTCTGCTCTTTTAAATCCTGTACATTCACCTTCGGAGTCATCGCCGTTGTATCGGCATCCACATCCCCGCCGTCCTTCGCCGCTTCACTCGTACAACCCGTCACGAGTGCAACGAGCGCAAGGAGCGTGATGAACGATCGCGCGGAGAGAGCGTGAAGGGAGCTGCTGAATTTAGAATTTGATAAATATTTAAGCGTTTTTGGGGACACCGTATTCTCCTCTATAAATAGAGATGAACTGCCTCGAAGTAGAATGATTGCAATTTCAATGCCTTAGTGACCCGTCCTCTGACAAGTTTGGGGCTGAAAATCACTAGTAATTATCGGGTCTTAGAAGGGGTATCCAGAGGG
>DDSI01000119.1:10417-10567 GCA_002343335.1 Bacteriovoracaceae bacterium UBA2394 | reverse complement strand
CTATCTTTCACCACCGGTGTAAAAGAATTTGCCGTCGCCCATATTCGATTCGACAAAAGTCGCGCCAAATGCAGCAGTTTCTCTCGCTCCTCCGTCGTCCCCTTTGTGCCTAAAACGATCAATGCCGGCGAATGAAAGACGGCTTTCATC
>DDSI01000119.1:0-10395 GCA_002343335.1 Bacteriovoracaceae bacterium UBA2394 | reverse complement strand
CCCTTTGCATCCACCTTGCTCGATTTCTTAATATTATTCCAAACGATCGCCTGCTCTCCCCTCGACGGCCCGACAATTCGAATGTGCGTGATATTGCTGGACTTCAAAGTCCACGGTTTCGTGTTCGTATCTAACAGAAACCAGGTAGGAGACATCACACGATCCTGGGCTAAGACCTCAAATGAAACGTCATCCTTCACCTTAAAAACACTGTTGATACTGAGATCGTTCAACCGGATCTCCAAAATTCCCGATTCATTCGGACGTTGATGGCGTAAAAACTCATACTGCAGAGGGTGGTCCACGCACTGAAAGCCCACGCCCTCAATTAAGGGTTCTCTGCACCAATGCTCATCACTCGCTATCTCGCGATAGTTGGTTAAATTCGCGGCATCTTCATTCCGAAGTTTAAAAAACTTTCGAGAATGAAAAGGTGTTACCGTCCGATCTCCCCTAGCCTGTGTAATGAAAATGGGAAGATGCTTCACATTGTTCAAAAAATAAGGATTGTTGGAATCGAGTTCAGCTCGTTCACGCAATTGTTTTAATTCCAACGACCCATCCGTCGAGCTCCGCTGTAAGTACGCAGGAGAATAGGAGTCAAAACTCGTCCAGCCCGCGGCCGGGGCTAAGCCCATAAATAAATCGGGATGAAATACACCGATATGCCAAACGCCTTGCCCGCCCATGGAATGTCCCGTGAGAATGATCCTCTTAGGATCAATTCTAAACCGCTGGCCGGCATCGTTCAGAGCTTCCAGAGCGTCGAGTCTTCCTAAATTTTGCCAGGCAAATCCATGAGGTCTGCGGTTTGTGGGCGCAATCACATAGGCCCAATCTTTCGGAGCATAAGTTTTAATCGCAACAGAAGAAGTGACGTTGGCGCCGTGGAGAGCCAGAACTCCGTCATAGATTCTTTGCGGATTTAAATCCTTGGGCGGCAAAATGGAATAGGGCTGAATGCTCCCATCATATTGAGATTGAAAGGTCAGTATTTGAGCGTCCGTCGATTTTTTTTCATCCAAGATCAGTTTTTTGGCGGAGATCGGCGTCCCCACTTTATCCACAAGCTCAATCTTTAACTCGGCTTCGACATCCCTTCGCGACAACGCTATAGGAATTTTCGACACACTGAGGGGAATGAGATTCCAGCGCTCTTCAATTTCAGCAATCACGCCCTTCGCAGTCGAAACTCGCAGTCGCACATTTTCAAAATCCATATGCGTGGCATTCACCAATGGAATTCCCATCAAGATTTTTTCTTGCACGTCACCTTCCACAAGATCGGGGAGCGTCACATCTTCTCCGATAAATACGGCGTCGTTGGTGGGCCGAAAGGAAAACTCGAATGCCGGATTTTCGTAACTGGGGATTTTCAGTAGAACTCGATTGCGCCCCATCTCGAATGGAATCGGAATGACATAGTGCGAATAACCATAGGGTTGCCCCCAATACATCCTTCCATTCACAAAAATCTGGCGCACATCTTTCACATGCACAAGCGCCACGAATGCCTTGGGGAAATCCATTTCCGAATAGGCGTACGTAACATTCATAATTCCCGCTAACCCCTGTGTGGCCTGAGCCTTTTGCCAGTCTGCATCGGCGTGAACGATCTCAACGTGAGCCGCCCTGTTTTCCACCGACCTCCATTTCAGTTCCGCGTCTTTGGAAAGCTCCGAATAAAAAATCTGCTCATCGCTAGGAACGATTGCGCTCTCCCCACCGTACTTCAAAAGGTGATCGATCATTCCCTCTCGAGGAGCGCTTAAAAATGGTCCCAAAATTTTCCAAGCGTAAGGAAAGGAATCCGCCTGATTCCGGTAATCGACGGTGGGAGACTTAGGGGATTGATGCGCCGCACATCCGAAAAGCAGCGCCGCAAAGAGCATCCTAGCCGCGGTTTGAATGACCCAATTCACGCCGCCTATATTATTCATCATAATAGAGGAAGTCATGGATAAGACGGCCTTCATTTATGGAGAGAAAGTCTACCTTCGCAAGCTTCGACGCGAAGATCTCAATGAATGCTATCTCCAATGGCTAAATGATCCTGAAATTTTGAAATATAGCGGGAGAAAGTCCTATCCCACAGGAATGGAACAGCTCGAGCAGTATTACGAGCGTTTGCAGAGCTCTACGGATTTGAGCCTCGCCATTTGCATGAAAGATAGTGATAAGCACGTGGGAAATTTGAGCTTGAATTCCATTCTTTGGCTGCATCGCTCTGCAGAACTTTCCATTGTCGTCGGCGATAAATCGGTTTGGGGAAAAGGAGTAGCTCGCGATGCCATGCAGGCCATCTGCAAACATGCATTCACCGCCATGAATCTCTATCGCGTGTGGGCTGAGTCGCCAAATCCCGCCTTTAATCGGGCCGTCCAAAAATTGGGATGGATTAAAGAAGGCTGTAAGCGCGAGTCCTTCTTTCACGAAGGGAAATATATCGATCTCGAATGTTATGCAATTTTGCAGCCTGAATGGTTAAAACTCTTTGGCGAAGATTCTACTAAGTCCAAGCAACTCCAGAAGAAATCCCGTTCTCCCTCAGACGTACTTCAGTAAGTCCTGGAAATCGGCCTTTTTCCCCGTTAAATTATAAAACTTATGTTCCAGCGCAAAGCTCCGATCGTGGGTCGGAAAGTTCGAGCAGCTCTCGTAGGATGCGGTCGAATTTCCGAACGTCATTTTGATGCCCTCGCCAATCACACGAAGGATTTGGAACTCGTAGCTGTCTGCGATTCAGATCTAAGTCGCCTTGACGTTCATGCAGATAAATTAAAGGTTGAAGGTTTCACCAGTTACTCCTCGCTGCTGCAAAAGTCTGAAGCCGACTTGGTCATTCTTTGTACGCCGAGCGGTTTACATCCCGAGCAGGCGATTCAAGCCTCAGAATCCGGAAAACATGTGATGACCGAAAAGCCCATGGCGACACGATGGGGGGACGGAAAACAAATGGTCGCCGCCGCCGATCAAGCGGGGACGCACCTCTTTGTGGTCAAACAAAACCGTACGAATCCCACGCTTATGTTATTGAAATCGGCAATCGACCAGGGGCGGTTTGGTCGCATCTTCATGGTGAATGTGAATGTGTTTTGGTCACGCCCTCAATCGTATTATTCCAGTGCGAAGTGGCGAGGAACTTGGGAATTTGACGGTGGTGCGCTCATGAATCAAGCAAGCCATTATATCGATTTGATGGATTGGCTCGTCGGCCCGGTGGAAAGTGTTCAAGCTTTCACAGCGACACTGGCGAGAAACATCGAAGTGGAAGACACCGCTGTTGTGAATGTGCGATGGCGTTCCGGCGCTCTCGGTTCCGCCAATGTCACCATGCTCGCCTACAACAAAAACTTCGAAGGCTCGATCACCATTCTCGGAGAAAAGGGAACGGTCCGCCTAGGCGGGGTCGCACTCAATAAGATTGATCATTGGGAATTTGAAACCACGCACGCCGAGGACGCCAAAGTAAAAGATGCCAGTTACGGGACTGATTCGGTGTATGGTTTTGGCCACCGCGCCTACTATGCGAATGTCATTCAGGCGCTTCGAGGAGAAGCCACGCCGCAAACCGATGGTCGCGAAGGACTGCGCTCTTTGGAACTTCTCATCGCGAGTTACAAGTCTGCACGCGATGGGCAACGTATTTCTTTGCCACTGGAGTATTAAGCATGGCGAATGCCTTTGAAGGTGTCCAAATTCATGAATCCGCCATCGTGGATGCAGGCGCGCAGATTGGGAAGGGCTCGCGGATTTGGCACTGGGTGCATGTCTGCGCAGGTGCAAAAATTGGCGAGCAATGCGTCCTTGGACAAAATGTGTTTGTCGGTAATCGTGTTGTGCTTGGAAAGAATGTGCGCGTTCAGAACAATGTTTCAATCTATGACGAGGTCGTTTTAGAAGACGATGTTTTTTGCGGACCGAGCATGGTATTTACCAATGTCTTTAATCCCCGCTCTGCAGTTTCACGCAAAGACGAATACATGAAAACGGTCGTGCGAAAGGGTGCCACACTTGGGGCGAATTCCACCATCGTCTGCGGGGTGACCATTGGAAAGTATGCCTTCGTAGGTGCGGGTTCAGTTGTAACCAAAGATGTGCCGGCGCATGCGCTCGTTCATGGCAATCCTGCTCGGATTCGCGGCTGGATGAATGAAACGGGTGAGAAGCTCGTAAAATCCGATGACCGCCGAGGAGAATGGCTCTGTCCTCAAACTGGCGCACGCTATGCCGAATCAGATCAAGGCTTGTGTCGTCTCTGAGAAAAAAGTGACGCTCCTCGCGAAACTGCCTAGGCTATATTCTATGGAATTCATCGACTTGCAGACGCAGCGAGAACGAATTCAGCCCCAATTGGAGAAGCGGATACAGGCCGTTTTAGAAATGGGCCAGTTCATCCTCGGCCCCGAAGTGGCAGAATTGGAAAGGAAGTTAGAGGCCTTCACCGGCGCGAAGCACGCGATCACCGTCGCCAATGGGACCGATGCCCTTCAGCTCGCATTGATGGCTCTTCGCATTGGCCCAGGTGATGAAGTCATCACAACTCCCTTTAGCTTTGTCGCTACGACCGAAGCTATCGTACTCCTTGGAGCCACGCCCGTTTTTGTAGATATCGATCCTAAAACCTATAACCTCGATCCCGCAAAAATTTCAGCCGCTGTAACTTCTAAAACTAAGGCCATACTTCCCGTTTCTCTTTACGGGCTTTCCTGCGATATCGAGGCCCTCGAAGCGGTGGCGCTAAAGCACAAAGTCGCCATCATTGAAGACGCCGCTCAAAGTTTTGGAGCCTCTCAAAAAAAGCGACGCTCCTGTTCTTGGGCCACCTTATCTTGCTCCAGCTTTTTTCCCTCAAAGCCATTGGGTTGCTACGGCGATGGCGGCGCTTGTTTTACAAATGATTCTGAACTCGCAAATCTTCTCAAACAGATCCGAGCGCACGGTCAAGATCGTCGCTATCACCATCCTATCTTGGGCGTGAATTCCCGACTGGACACCTTGCAGGCGGCAGTCCTCTTGGCGAAAATGGAAATATTTGAAGATGAAATCGAAAGACGACAGGGTGTCGCTAAAAATTATCACGAAGGTCTGAAGGACGTCGCCGGTACTCCTACAATTCCGCCAGACAATATTTCTGTTTTCGCGCAGTACACGATCCAAGTGAAAAACCGCGATGCTTTTTTAGAGCATATGAAAAGGAGGGGCATTCCAACCGCTGTCCACTATCCGACACCTCTGCATCTCCAGCCCGCCTTTTCTCGTTTTGGAAAAGGAGTCGGTTCCATGCTAATTTCGGAGGCCGCTTCAGAGCGCGTGGTGAGTCTGCCGATGCACCCCTACATGAAACGGGAAGATCAAATGCGCGTGATTGCGGCCGTGCAAGAATTCGCCATGTTGAATAAGGATAGAGACTGATGAAGCCCATTTTAGTGACGGGAGCTGCAGGATTTATAGGCTATTCCCTTTCGCAAAAACTCTTAAGCGAAGGTCATCTCGTTTTGGGCTTGGACAATCTGAACGCCTACTATGAAGTACAACTTAAATTGGATCGACTAAAGAGCCTGCAAGAAAATTCAAAATTTGAATTTTTGAAAATGGATCTTGCTGACCGAGAGGGAATTTTAAATCTCTTCAAAGAACGCAGATTTGAGAAAGTCGTAAATTTAGCAGCGCAAGCAGGCGTACGTTATTCCGTGGAGAATCCTTATGCCTATATTGACTCCAACATCGTGGGTTTTCTTCATATTTTAGAAGGTTGCCGCCACTACGGCGTGCAACATTTGGTCTATGCCTCGACAAGTTCTGTGTATGGACTGAGCACGAAGATGCCTTTTTCTCCCCATGACGATGCGGACCATCCAGTGTCTTTGTATGGAGCCACGAAGCGCGCCAATGAATTGATGGCTCATTCATACGCTCACCTCTATGGGCTACCATCCACGGGACTACAATTTTTTACGGTCTATGGTCCATGGGGACGACCGGACATGGCACTCTTCAAATTTACGAAAAATATTATCGAAGGAAAGCCCATCGAAGTCTTTAACGGTGGAAAACACGCTCGCGACTTTACCTACGTGGATGACATCGTAGAAGGCGTAAAGCGCGTGACGCTTGGAAAAATTCCGAAGGCAAATTCTTCATGGGATAGTTTGCGGGGAGATCCAAGCACCAGCTCTGCGGCCTTCAGAGTCTACAACATCGGCAACAATCGCTCGGTAGAGCTCATGCGCTATATTGAAGTTCTCGAACAAGAACTGGGCAAAAAAGCCATCAAGCAAATGCTCCCTCTGCAACAGGGCGATGTGCCTGCGACTCACGCAAGCATCGATGACCTCACGCGCGACTTCGACTACCAGCCAAATACACCGATCGAGGTGGGAATTAAAAATTTTGTGAAATGGTACCAGAGCTATTACGATACGGGTCGAAGCTCTATCAATTGAATCATCTGACGCTTCCAAGGCTTCACATCCACCCAGTATTCCACATAGCCGTCCCGAATGACTCCATCCAGATTCTGGGGTCGTCGCGCTCGAATTTTAAATCGACCCGAATAATTTTCTTTTCCCGAAACGCGGACGGGACTCTCCAACGACACCGGCGTGTAGTTGCAATTGAGGCGCTGAATCTCCCAGGTATGAAAACTCACCTGTCGGATGATTTCATCTTCCGACATCGGAGTTCTTCGGTCCAAATCAGTGTCATCCGTCGACTCTACTCGAACGACGACGCCTAGGGTGTCCGTCGTGGGGTGCGCCT
Organism: Bacteriovoracaceae bacterium UBA2394; assembly: GCA_002343335.1. Classification (GTDB taxonomy): domain Bacteria; phylum Bdellovibrionota; class UBA2394; order UBA2394; family UBA2394; genus UBA2394. The sequence continues at coordinate 3,633 of DDSI01000119.1, read as the reverse complement.
CTTTCCTTTGGATCACGGTGACAATGACTCCAGAATCCGAAAGAGGTTCAATGAAGTCCCTAATCCCCTGTCCCATGTAAGAATAAAAGGAATGAACTGAATCAATTTGAGCGCTTCTCAAATGAATGGGCTCCGCTCTTTTTAGATGAATATTCTTCGTCACATACAAGGCGGCGTCATATTTAAATCGACTGCCCACCAGCGCTCGAGAAGCAGAAACGGAAAGGTCACGCATCGCACCCACGTCGCACTTAGCCGCATGAGCCTGAGATAAAGAGAACAACACGACAATAAAACACACATGAAATAGCCACTTCATGGAGCCCTCGTAGGATTTGACGAAACAAAGATCAATTAAATTTTATTGTTTCAGATACCACTAAGGTTTCAGATACCACGCGATGGTGGTTTCGAGAGACTTTTTGAAATCACGATGGGCCAGTTGAAAGCCTAAAGATTTTACGGTTTTAGAATTATCGAGGGCATATCGCCAATCATGGCCAAGCCGGTCCGTCACAAAAGTGATCCTCTCCGTGTAAGATTTTTTTTCTGGCTTTAGTCGATCCAATATTTCACAAAGCATCTTCACGAGCTCGAGATTCGATAGCTCTTGATGGCCCGCGAAGCAAAAAGTCCCTCCTACCTGACCCTTCTGAAGCGCAAGATAAATTCCCTCGCAATGATCGGTGACATAAATCCAATCGCGACGATTGGAGCCATCTCCGTAAACAGGCAACGAATCGCCACGGAGCGCCTTGGCGATCATAAAGGGAATCAATTTCTCAGGAAACTGACGGGGTCCAAAATTATTTGAACAATGAGTCACGAGCGTGGGAAGTCCGTGCGTGTGAAATGCCGCTCTCGTAAAATGATCGGCGGCAGCCTTTGAAGCTGAATAAGGAGAACGTGGTCGATACGGGCTATCCTCATAAAAGACTCCTTCTGCGCCCAAAGAGCCAAACACTTCATCGGTAGAGATCTGAACAAACCGAAATTGATTTCTCAACTCTTCCTGAAGTCCTTCGAAATATTTTCGTGCCGCTTTTAAAAGGACATAGGTGCCACGAACATTTGTCTCTAAAAAGGGATCGCCATCGGTGATCGATCGATCCACATGCGACTCCGCCGCAAAATTCACCACCGACGTGGGTCGAAAATCGGAAAAAATCTGTTGAACCAATGCCGCATCTTCTATTCGTCCCTTTACTAATCGATAGTTCGAACCGCCCTTCGCCTGAGCCTCCCGCAAATTGTCTTCCGACCCCGAATAGGTGAATGCATCGAGCACGATCACCTCTGCGCCCTTCGTTAAAGCCAGATCCACGAAGTGACTGCCTATAAATCCTGCCCCACCCGTAACAACGATTCTTTCTTTGCGACTTTCCAATCGCTTCGAGCTTAATAGAATTAGATCTCGCAAAACAATTGGGATTATATGAGCAGGTGGATGTGCTTGTACTCGGTGCGAACGGACAAATTGGCTATCGATTGCTCGAGCAATTAGGGTCCATGGCGAAGGGACTGACTCGAGCAGATATCGATCTCGAAGACGATCTTCCAAAACTTTCAGAAAAACTTGATGCGCTCCATCCCAAGGTCGTGATCAATGCCGCCGCTTTCACGCAAGTGGATGCCGCCGAGGAATATCGAGAACAAGCGCAACAGTTGAATACGGAGCTCCCGTCGTACTTGGCAAGACACTGCGCGGAGAGAGACCTTCTTTTGGTGCACTATTCCACCGACTATGTTTTCTCCGGACAAGGAACGGAGCCTTGGAAAGAAGAGGATGAGGTGGCTCCTCTTAATTTTTATGGAGCGACGAAATGGGAGGGAGAAGAAGCAATTCGCCACAACGAAGGAAGGTATCTCATTTTACGCACGTCTTGGGTTTATGATTCTCGCGGGAATAATTTTCTAAGAAAAATTTTACAGGTAGCGAAGGAACGCCCGGAACTCAAAATCGTCAATGATCAAATCGGATCGCCAAGCTGGGCCAAGGATCTCGCCACTCACACGATTCAAATGCTGAGCTCCGGAAAGGTCGGCACTTATCATCTCGTCAATTCCGGCTATACGTCTTGGTTTGAGTTTGCGAAGGAACTGCTTTCCCAGGCGAAGGATCTGAATTTGATCGAAAGGCTTCCCAAACTCACACCGGTCAATACTTCGGAATGGCAGAGTCCCGCTGCCCGTCCTCTGAACTCTCGGTTATCGATCGAAAAATGGAAGGCCGACTTTTCTTCTTCACCAAGACCCTGGCAAGACGCTCTTAAAGATTGTCTCTTGGAGTCAGCCGCGAGAGCCACGTAACATGGCCCAATGACAAGGTCTTATCACATCGAAGAGCTACCCCTTCCGGGACTTAAGCGAATTCAAATTCCAGTCTTCCACGATGATCGAGGTTTCTTTTCAGAAGCCTTTAGTGAAAAAAAATTTGCAGACGCCAAACTCCCCCATCGTTTTGTTCAAATGAATCGCTCTCGCTCCAAAGCGGGAACGCTGCGCGGCCTCCATTATCAGCGCAATCCCTGGCAAGGAAAGCTCATCACGGTTCTGAGTGGAAAAATTTGGGACGTGGTCGTGGATCTTCGCCCAGGACCGACGCAGGGAAAATCATTTGCTATAGAACTCACCGATGATGGCAACTGGCTCTACGTGCCCGGCGGTTTTGCGCATGGATTTTGTGTTCTTGGAGAGGCGCATGCCGATGTGCTCTATCAAGTGGATCAGCCTTACGATGCTTCCAAGGAAAGCGGAATCTGCTGGGACGATCCGACTCTTAATATCCAGTGGCCCATAAAACCTAAATGGATTTCCGAGAAAGACCGACAACTGCCGAAATATTCTTCTACTTCATTCCTCTAGAAGCTTTGAAAGATAATCTCCGTAACCACTGGAGCGATATTTCAAAGCTAAATCTTTGAGCTGACTGGTGGAAATGAAACCTTTTCTCCAAGCGATCTCTTCGGGACAGGAAATTTTTAGCCCCTGTCTTTTTTCAATCGTTTGAACAAAGTTTGAAGCCTGAAGCAAAGACTCGAACGACCCCGTATCCAGCCAAGCCATGCCGCGACCCATGGTTTCCACGGTGAGAGCGGAGTGCTCCATATACATTCGGTTTAAATCCGTGATTTCAAGTTCGCCGCGAGTGGAGGGTCTTAATTTCTCGGCATATTCAGTCACATGGTGATCGTAAAAATAAAGGCCGACGACTGCGTATTTTGACTTAGGATTTTTAGGCTTCTCTTCAATTGAAATCGCTTTGCCAGAGTTTTTATCAAATTCCACGACGCCGAAGCTCTCGGGATCACCCACCTGATACCCGAAAATCGTAGCGCCTGAAGTGCGGGCGGCAGCGCGCTCTAACAATTTCGGTAGCTGATGGCCAAAAAAGATATTATCCCCAAGAACCAAGCACATCGATTCGCCTGCGACAAAATCTCGTGCCACTCGAAAAGCGTCCGCAATCCCACGAGGTTTATCTTGTTCCAAGTAAGTGAATTTCACACCGAAGCTCTCGCCGGTACCGAGCATTTGTTTAAATAGCGGCAGATCCTTGGGTGTGGAGATCAGGCAGATGTCCTGAATCCCCGCGAGCAAAAGAGTGGAGAGCGGATAGTAGATCATCGGCTT
>DDSI01000130.1 GCA_002343335.1 Bacteriovoracaceae bacterium UBA2394 | reverse complement strand
ATTGGGGACAGTATACCAATTTCCGAATTTCAAATTAGGAAATTGGTATACTGTCCCCAATTTACTCAAGCACTTGCGACTTGGAGGGTGGGCATGGACCGATCAAACAGGGTTGCGAGAACGCGGAGCAGTTCCATTTCATCTCGTTTCATTTGTTGGTCTGCTGCGCAGGTATAGAGGCAGGCTTCAAAAATCTTCGATTTTAAAATGGGTGAGGCTTTCACGATACGTCGAAGCGCCAGATCGAACGCTTTGATGTCGGATTGTTCTAGCGTAATGAAAGCCCTTTCAGAAATTTTCAACCTTGCCGCTCCCAATTTAAATGAGGCCCGCGCTTGAGCTTCATCGTCGGGATTCCCAAAATGGGCCAAAACGCTCAATAGACAAACCACATCGGGAAGAACTGCGCGAAGGGAATGAAAATCCACAGATGGGATCTGTCGATCAATGTGATGGATGAGAATCTTAGCAATCGAAAATTCAAATACACTCACCTTTTGATCGGTTGCGATAAGTCCTTTAACTTGCGCTAGAAACTCTTTCCTCTGTTCCGAGGTCAACTGTTTGAGTTGAGGCATGCAGATATCCACCAACGCCAATTTTGACCAGCGTACGTTCGCTTTCACAAATTCCGCTACTCGGCTCGAGAGATGAATCACATCTGAATTCTCATATTTCTTCAGAAACTCCATCTGCTCAAGCGCGACGTCGCGATTTTGTTCTTCAATAAGAAGGCCATAGATCACGGCGCGAACCAAATACGAATCGGTCAAAGCGGACTGAATAAATTCTGGCAACACATGAAGAAAATCCTCCGCCCACTCCACCTGCTCCAAAGTGGGCATTTGAGAAACCTGACGAAGCACTTCGGATGCAGGCAAAAGTTCTATAGAAATTCGCTTTTTTTCTCGTACTCTCTGCTCTTCCGCTCGCTTCATAGCCTTTGAAGTAGTCTGCGCGGCCGCTGAAATTGCTATTGCCACATTCTTCTTCAATTGCGTTAAGGCTTCTGGGTTGAGAACCTCATACTTTCCACGGAACTGGGGCTCCCACTCTTGAATGCGTTCCAAAAGGGGGGGATGAGTTGCAAAATATTTAGAAAAGAATCCCGCTCCCTGACCGGCGGCAAAAAAGAAATGATTGAGCTCTACTCCTCTGTTGTGAATAACTTCCGATTTCCATCCGCCGATTTTCTTGAGCGCAGAAACCAGCCCTGAAACATTGCGAGTGAATTGCACTGAACTGGCATCCGCGAGCTTTTCCTGCTCCCGCCCGATCGCTCCCTGCAAAATCCTTCCGGCAAATTCGCAGAGACCTCCAAAAATAAGAAAAACTAAACCAATCGCCACAAAAGCGAAGCTTCCGTCGGCATCGCCTTTGCTATAACGACGACGGGAACCCCCGCTGCCAATGTCCACCATGGTTCTTCCAAGATGAGAGAGCAAAAAGAATCCATGCAAAAGAGCATGCAACTTCATTTTCAGTCCTACATCTTCATTCAATATATGACTAAACTCGTGGGCGACGACGGATTGCAATTCTTCGCGATCCAGAAGATCAATCGCACCCTGAGTCACGACGATGACGGAATCGGAAGGCGTAAACCCCGCTGCGAAGGCATTGATGCCCTCTTCTTTTTCTAAAACGAATACTTCTGGAACAGGCGATCCCGATGCGATGGAAATTTCTTGAACAATATTGATGAGTCTTTTTTCGGAATCGGTCGCAAAGCTAGGGTCAATAAGCTTTCCACCAATTGAAAGCACAATGGAAATAGGTCCTTCCTCGCGAAGCTCGCGCGCCTTAAACCACGCCCCTCCCCCTACGAGACACAAGAGGAAGAAGGTATTCACACTAAGCGCTTCCAAAACGAAGCCATCCGAGATGAAAGAGGCCATGACGCCAACTTTTAGGGCACCCCATAGTAGAAGGTTTACGCAAATACTGAGAACAAAGAGTACGACACAGTAGATTAGAAGAAACGCCCAAGCGTTTCGCCTTGCGCGACTTTGTCTTTCAAAAAACTCGGTGTGCATGAAATCGATGCTGAAGAAACATTATCCAAAAGAAACTTTGGGGTTTTTTCTGTCTTCGTCGGATTCCACCTCAAAGACCGGAGCTTCACCAAATTGCATGAAGTTGGCGACGACAACATTGGGAAACGTCTCTCGAGCAATGTTGTAGCTGGTCACAGCGTCGTTATAGGCCTGTCGTGAAAAGGCCACTCGATTCTCTGTCGAGGAAAGCTCTTCCGACAGCTGCATCATGGTCTTATCGGCCTTCAATTCCGGATAATTCTCCGCAACGATCAGCAATCGAGTCAGCGCTGAGGTTAAATTCGATTCAGCTCCTAACAAATTTTTCAAAGCTTGCGGATTGCTCGTATCTTCAGCATGGAGATTCACAGCAGCACTTCGCGCTTGAATCACAGCCTCCAAAGTCTCTCGTTCGTGCTTTAAGTAGCCCTTCGCAGTTTCCACTAAGTTAGGAATGAGATCACACCGCCTTTTTAATTGCACATCGATCTGTGAAAAGGCGTTTCGATAGCGATTACGGAGCGCTATGAGATGATTGTAGACACCAATCAAAAAAATAACGGCAAAAGCCGCTACGGCGACCAAAATATAAAATGCGAACATTCGAACCTCCCCCTTGCGAAAATCATTTTCATTATCTCGACACTCTCGCGCTTCCGGCAAGACGAGTTGTCTGGACGCCGCGCCAACGCATTGCAAGGCAGCGGGAGAATCGCCTTTTATCCTTCTTTTGGCCGAGGCATTGCCAAACGAAACGCGGTACTTATTTTGCATACCGAGGAGATAAAGTTATGGGTTCAAGTGTACTTGCCACGGCGTTTCTGACGATTTTCGGCGGTGTCCTAACAGTCCTCGCCTTGCCTTACATTATGTTTTTCCTCTATCCGCTGATGTATTTCCTTTTTGGAAGTGAAGATGATGAAAAGGAATTTGGTTCGAGAAAGCGCCCCGTACTTCGGTCTGATCCTCAGGGGCCCTAACTATGCTAGTTTTTAGTCAGTCTCCGGAACGGTAGGAAAAGCTTCAAACTTTTCCGGAAACGGATGATAAAGCCCCCGAAAAGGGGGCTTTTTTTTTGCATACTTTCGGGCAGAAACGCCCTGACGAGGATTGTCCCAGCTTCTAGGGCCGCTGGGGCGTTAAAACACGCAAGCTCTCCAATGGCACATCGTTTGCAGTTTGTAAGGCTTGGAGGTCCATGTCTGTGGAAGATTCAGAGTTAGATTACTTAGATTTAAGTGAAGATAGCCGAGCCAATTCGCCTTATAACCTAGCCGGTACCGAGCACTATTACGGACGCCGGGAAGCGACCGGTCAAATTTCAATTACAGATCATCCTACCTATGTTCCTCCGAGCGAAGAATGGTTTGCACTGGAGCACATCGCATCCTTTAGCGTGATTTTAGAATCTCAAAGTCCCACTCAAGTGGGTGTACGCGTTCGACTTTATGAAAGCGCGGATGGACTACGATTTTTCATTCGCCGAAAGGACGGACTCGCTCTGGAAATAGAACGTTCTGCGATCGATTTAACGGCCTACAAAAAAATGAAGGAGGAGCTCGTCACTTCCGGGCAATCCGCCAAGGCCCTCGGATACGTTTTTAGTGAAGCGGGAGAACTCATCAGTGGAGAGTCCAATACCGCAATTCTCAGTGGAGACCCTCAAACGAGTGCTTTGTTTTTTCTGGGCTCTCAGGAAACTCTCCGCGGCATTTCCTTCTTCAATCGCTCTCCGATAAATGCAACTTCGACAACAAATCCAACCGATCAAACAGATTCAATACAAGATCGAACTTCGCTCATTACTCGACGCGAAGAAAAGGTGATGGGATATGTGGTCGATTTCCTGCGCGACAATCCCGCCGTGCTTCGACAATTGAAGAGCTACGTTAAAAATCGAAAACAGCCGAAAGAGTAACCTTTTACTTTTTTCGGGCTGAAACACTAAGCTCTGCGATAATCGGTAGTCGATAATCGGCATACTTAGCCTTCAACATATCGATCGCCTCCTGCTTGGATCCCGCCGTTTTCAGAATCTCAGTAAAAGAATCGAGATACTCTTTATTCTCCTCAATCACATTGGCATCGCCTTCGGCTCCATGTCCGGGGAGGACAACTTCAATCGGCCCAAAATTCGGCAGCCGGTCGAGAAGCTGGCGCCAAGTTCTTGGCCGCGCCGCGGTATCCGCTAACCAAAGATGAACTCCATTATAAAGGAGATCGCCCGACACGAGCGTCTGAAGCGAAGGGATGTAAAGCGCCGTTGCAACTCTGCTTTCCGCTCCCTTAACATCAATGACATCAATTCGCTGTCCTCCCAGCATCAAAAGATTCGTTCGATGGATTTTGGGAAGAGGCACCGTCTCCGGAAGCTCTCCTTTATATATAGGCTTCCAATATTTCAGCTTCGCTTGATAGGTCTTCCGAATTTCTTGAACTACAGCCGGTCGCGCTATCACCTTCGCTTTCGGGAAAGCGGTGAGAATTGTTTCAAGTCCAAAGTAGTGATCCGGATGACCATGCGTAATGAAAATGGTGGAAAGAGGCCGACCTGCATTCTTGATCATCTTCACCACCTGGACGGCGTCCGACCGGGTGAATTGAGCATCCACCAAGATAGCCTCGTTCTCGTCGTAAAGAAGATGTGAGCTAGCGGCGAAGCCATTATCCGATGCGGTGTAGGTTTCTGTTTGAAGACTGTGCAGAGCGTTTGAACGGCTGCGCATCGCCTGGCAAGACATCAAACCGGCGCTCAAAACGATAGTCGCAAGAAGAAAGTGAACTTTATAAATCATAAGAGAACATTCCATGCCAAACGAAGGACAATCAACAGAGAAATCATGAGTACAAAATATCGAACGACATTCGCTCCGCCTTTAATTGTTACATGAGCACCCAAGTATCCTCCCACGATTTGGCCTAAGGCCATGGGCAAAGCAAATTTCCACACAATCATGCCCTTTGCTGCAAAACAAATCGCCGCGGTGATGTTACTCAAAAAATTAATGACTTTAGCATTTGCAGAGGCCAGATCGAGGGAGTCTTTCCACCAAAGTACTGCAGCTAGAATGAGAAACGTCCCAGTGCCGGGTCCAAAAAATCCATCGTAGAAGGCTATCGACGCAGCAATGACCGAACTTGAAATGATTCCACGATGAGGTCTCTTACCAGGACGACGATGGGGATCGTAGAGCACCATAAAAATTGCGACGCTCATCAGTAAAATGATGACCAAAATAGAAAGTGCTTCCTTTGAAATTTGAGTGACAATCTCCACGCCGACGAATGCGCCAATAATGGCAGGAATTACAACCTTTTTGGCACGTTCAGTGTCGATCCGCCGGTGTTTCCAAAATCGTGAAAGCGCAATCCCCGTTCCCACGACGCTTTGACCTTTGTTGGTTCCAAGGGCCAGATGCGGTGGAAGCCCAGCGAGCATCAAACTAGGCACCGTGAGCAAGCCTCCTCCTCCTGCGATCGCATCGACAAATCCCGCCACCGCCCCAACCATTCCAAGAGTGAGGAAGATCCATCCGGAGGTATCTATCAAATCCATCTCTCATTCATTAACTCGAGTTGGAGAACCTGAGAAGCACAGTGTAGAATTGGCGTCTATGAATTCGATTTCAAGCATCGATCTTTCCGCGGCGATTGCTTCTCAGCGGGAATTCTTTCAAGCCGGCCACACTATTTCCTTGGAATCGAGATTGAAAGCGCTTCGAAGTCTAAAGAATGCAGTATATCAATATGAAAATCGAATCTTAGAAGCCCTCTATGCGGATATGAAGAAACCTCGCATCGAAGCTTGGACCAGCGAATGGACCATGGTGCGCGATGAAATTGAGTTCGCGATTCGAAATGTGAAGCATTGGATAAAGCCACGCCGCGCCCCATCCCCTTTGTATCAATGGCCCGCACAAAGTTTTACGAAATCCACGCCCTACGGGACCTGCTTAATCATTGCCCCGTGGAACTACCCATTTAATTTGGCCATCATTCCTCTTATTGGTGCACTCGCTGCGGGAAACACGGTCGTCCTGAAGCCTTCCGAATTTGCGCCGCACACTTCAAATTTGATTTCCAAAATGCTGAAGGAAGCATTTTCTCCTTCACTGGTTCATGTCATCGAAGGCGATGCTCAGATTTCGCAGCAACTTACGGAGTCGAATTTCGACCACATTTTTTTTACTGGCGGAACTGGAATTGGAAAAAAAATTATGGCGGTGGCCTCCAACCGTCTTACTCCCATCACCCTGGAGCTCGGTGGAAAATCGCCCTGCGTGGTGGATGAAAGCGCTAACTTGAAAGTTACAGCTCGAAGAATTGTGTGGGGAAAGTTTTTCAACGCTGGTCAAACTTGCGTCGCACCCGACTATATCGTCGCAGAAAAATCCATTTGCGATTCTTTGGCAGAGGAAATGAAGTCGGTGGTGAGTGAATTTTACGGAAGAGATCCTAAGCAAAGTAAGGATTACGCCCGCCTCATAAACACTCGCCACTTCGATCGGATTCAGTCTCTCTTGAACACAAGTAAGGGTGAAGTTTTTGTGGGTGGTGAAAGCAGTCGCGAAGAACTCTATTTCGCTCCGACCGTTGTGAAATTAAAAGACAGGGAAGATTCCTTGATGAAGGAAGAAATCTTTGGACCGCTATTGCCCGTGCTTAGTTATGAAAATGAAAATGAGCTGTTCTCCATCTTGAGAACACACTCTCATCCCTTAGCATTTTATTTATTTTCTCGGGATGCTCGATTGGAGCAAAAGCTCCTCTCGCTCATTCCCTTTGGCGGAGGATGTATCAACGACACGCTCATTCACTTGGGAAATCCTCATTTAGGCTTTGGGGGCGTCGGGCCCAGTGGGATTGGTCGTTATCATGGAAAGACGAGCTTCGAATGCTTTTCCCATCAAAAGAGTATCGTCAGGCGGTCATTTTTTGCCGACTTTCCACTTCGATATCCACCGTTTAAGCCAATCAAGGAGTTTGCGATCCGGCTTCTCATGAGGATTTGAAATCAACTTTTCCAAAGTTCGTCTCTGCTCTTTCGTGAGCGACTTGTTATTGATGAGCAGCCAGGCCAAAACATCTTCATAGTCCACAGCGGGAGCTGGCGGACACACGACGGGCTCCGGACAAACCGGACACACTTGGGGCTCCTCGGGATCCGGAGGCGGAGGGGGCGGAGGATTTTCCGTTCCACCGCCATTTCCACCACCGCCTGCTTCGCCATCTGGCGGTGGTGGTGGGGGAGGTTGCTGAGAGATCGCGCCGTAAAATAAATAAACGCGACCTGCCGCCGTCCCACCTTGATCGTTTTGAGGAGCTCCTATCACAAAGTCCCAGCCTCCATCACGATTTGCATCGCCAATGAATGCCACGGATTCACCAAAATAATTATCATCAATGATCTGATCGTTCTCACCGATATAGCGATCAATTAAAGTGCCATCGGTTCCGGAGAACAAACTGACCTGCCCTCGATAAGAATCGTACGAGGAATCCCCTATCAAAACTTCATCTCGACCGTCGGCGTCTTGATCTGCGACGATCGCCACCGATGAGCCCATCCGAAGTCCGAGATCGGCATAACCATTCCAATGGAAGAGAATTTCTCCGGTTCGACCGGAAAAGGCCGCTGCGTAGCCACGGTTGTTCGACGGCGCGCCAACCACCACGTCATCATATCCGTCGCCATTTAAATCACCGCCGCCTCCCACTGAGTATCCAAATGTATCGTTGAATCCTCCTTTGAATTCGTAAAGAAGCTCAGCATCGCGACCGGAGTACACATAGGCAGCTCCGGATTGAGATCCGTTGCTATCATTACCCCAGGCGCCGACGATCACATCGTCGAATCCATCTTGATTCACATCTCCCGCGCAGGAAATTTTATCGCCGAATTGATCCGCGTGCGCCGCCCCCTGCTTTGACCAAAGCAAATTCCCATGGGCGCCGGAGTAAACAAATATTTTACCGGCACCATTGGAGCCGCCATCTAGCGCACCTACGATGACATCGTCATTTCCATCGCTATCGAGATCGCAACCGCCGGCAATCGCCCATCCGCATTTTTGATTTTCAATGCCGTCGCAATTCCATTCCATCAACGGCGCTGTACTGTTCAATCCATAGACGTATACTTTCCCTACGTAACCACTGCGGTCGAAGGGATCGGAAACCAATACCGATTGCTGCATTCCTAACATTCTTCCGCCGCGAGACACCGCGTATCCAAAACGGGATGCCGATGCCGGACCTTGAAGAGTTTTAAAGAGTTGGCCCGTCTTTCCGCTGAATATAAAAACGCGACCTTGATCAAATGCGCCAGGGGCGCCGACGACGACATCGTCATAACCATCGCTGTCCATGTCGCCTGCAGCTGCTAAGGATCGTCCGAATTCAGCGACGGCCGTGGTTCCCGAGAAAATGTGATTGGCATCTGCAGCATTTCGCTGAATGGCGTGAACGCGATCGCCAACTATTAAATAGAGAAGCGCCGCTACTCCGTAAAAAAAGATAACACCTTTCGAACCCATCACACCCACACCCTAAGTTCTGCAAAATCATGCCCAATGGGGTGCAACGAAAATACCGTGTAGTTTATTCACTTTACAACGCGACAAAAAATGCCATGCGCTCAAACTCACTGCTTATCAGCATTTCCCGTCGAATTGGGGACAGGATACCCTTTCC
>DDSI01000149.1 GCA_002343335.1 Bacteriovoracaceae bacterium UBA2394 | reverse complement strand
ACCCCGCCGTATGCTGCACAAATGCGGACTCATTTCTCTTTCCTCGCATGGGAATGGGGGCGAGGAAAGGAGAGTCCGTTTCGATCACCACTTGCTCGAGCGGCAAACTTAGAAAAACTTTTCGAAGATCTTCTGCGCTTTTAAAAGTAACGATTCCAGAGAATGAAATGAAAAATCCCTTTTGAATTCCAAAATCGGCTAGGCGTTGCGTGCCAGTAAAACAATGAAAGATGGCGGGACCTTTGTAATCGGAGAGTAATTTCATGGTGTCCTCCTCCGCATCGCGAGTGTGAATCATAAGGGGAAGGCCATGTTTCATCGCTTGATCAATGTGCCACTGAAAGACTTGATGCTGATTCTGCGGTCCCGAATTTTGGTAATAGTAATCTAACCCGCATTCGCCCACGCCCACGCACTTAGGATGCGAGTAGAGCTCTTCAATTTGTTTTAATAAATCCGTCCGGGCGTGAAGGGTGTCGGCATCGTGGGGATGTATTCCCGCTGTGAAATAAACGGACGGATACTTTTCCGCCAGAATGCGAGATTTTAAAAAGGCCTCGTGTGAGGTTCCCGAGCCAATATCCACCAGAAACTCGCACGTTTGAAGAGCTCGATCCATGACCTCAGAGCGGTCTGTATCAAATTCTTCGCTCGAGAGATGGGTATGGACATCGACCGGACGGATCATAGTCGATATTCCAGTTCGTATTTGTCGTCGAGGCTGGTCGCCCAAGCTCTGTCCCATACGATTTTAGGATTAATATTTCGCTCCAATTCAGCCAGGCCGCGCTCCAAGAGCGGAGCAAGTTGTAACCAATGGCCAGGGTAGCCCTCCTCAGAAGCGCGTTTCAAAAATTTAAGTAGCAATCGATAAAAATGATCCCGCTCTTTCCATTCCGATTCCACAAATTGATACGCGTCCAAATGATTCTGAGTTTGGATGGCAGTGTAAAACTTTCGTTCCTTGTCTGACCATTCTTCCGCTTCCGCCTCCTGTGAAACAGGCGGAAGCTTCAAAATCAAACAGCGCGAGCGAATGGTTTCAAGCAACCGAAAGCGAGATCGTACACCCATCAAAATAATCCAATGGGCTAGTGGTTCTTCTAACGTTTTCAAAAGTGCATTTTGAACAAAAGTAGAAGCATCTTCAAAATGGGCCATCGTGAATACGCGAACCTTGGCTTCGAAAGGCTTTTGACGAAGTGCAGACAATTTTTCTCGAAACTCTTCCATCTTGACTGATCCATCCATGTGGATCCAATCCGGATGAAAATTCTTCTTAACTTTTTTACACCCTGGACAGGCTCCGCAAGCCGCTTGCGTTTCGCAGAGATTCCACAAAACGAGTTCTTCAAAATGCCGCGCATGGTCTTCGCCTTCCAAAATCAAAGGAGAAGGGACCTTGTGATGCTTAAAATATTTATCGACGAGCACGGATGAGTTTCTCCAAATCCCTAAGAATCAAATTGTGAATTTCCTGTCGAGGTCGCTCCGCTTGATAAATCCTATAACGTGGATTCTTCTTGGCGATCTTACGAAAGGCGGCTTCGACCCTGCTATGAAAGGCATTTTGTTCCCGTTCAAAGCGATCTTTGGTTTTTCGTCGCGAGCGCAAACGAGCAGAAAATCTCTTATCCTTCGGATCCAATAAAATCGACCGGTGAGGTGTCAGATTCGACGTGGCCAGCTGATTTGCGAGTTTTACGCGATCAACGCCAATGCCCCTCACGATCCCTTGGTAAACAACCGATGAATCTTGGAATCGGTCAGAGAGCACGATGCCGCCTTTTCGCAAGTGAGGCAAAATGCGCGTTTCGACAAGTTCCGCTCGACTCGCTTCAAAAATCAGTAGCTCTGCTAGCGGGCACATCGGTTCTCGTTTTAATATCAATCGTAATTTCTCTCCGATGGAAGTTCCTCCGGGTTCCCGCGTGAGTAAAATTTTATATCCTTTGCGCTTGAGGGCTTTGGCGAGCATTTGAATCTGGGTGGACTTTCCGACGCCATCGCCGCCTTCAAAAACGATGAAAACACCCTGCATGGTTCATGAGACTAAAGGGGGGGCAATGACTATTGCAATTGGTTTCGAAGACGAGATTCGTTCTTCTCGACCTCGGCGATCTGACCTTCAATTTGACTTGAAAACTGATAGTAATCAGGGTCGCCCTTTTGGCGAATGAGAAGGGATTTGATTTTGACCAGATAAGCGAGTTCCGCTTCGCTTTTCTCTCTTTCTAATCGATTGAGAGCTTCACTTACGCGCTTTTGTTCCACGGCAATGCGTTCGCGAACGCCGACATTCGTTCGATTCGCGTTGTATTCGGTTTGGAGACTCTCTTGAGAAGCGAGGAGACGGTCGGATTCAGTTTTTAATTCATCGAACCGTTTCATGAGCTCTGCTTTGTATTCATTGGCTTCTGTTTGATAATCAAAAATCTGACTTTTCGATTTGGGCTCCGACGAGTCACTCCCGAACGAGGCCTGATCCATGGTGGGATCTTGATCGGGTCTAAATTCTGAGCATTGAAGACCGATCCGGCGGGCCATGCCGGAAGAATCGCAGGCAAAATTAATCGGCAGAGCGAAGGAAATGCCCTGCTCGTTGGTAGAAGTGAGAGTATTGATTCCAACGACTTCTAAATTCTCGTTGATCATCGGGCCACCCGAATTCCCCCGATTGATCGCGGCATCCGTTTGAATGAATGGAACTCCACGAATATTTCGACCCACGAAACTTACGATCCCGCGCGTAACAGTGAAGGAGAGACCTCCAGGGTTCCCAATCGTGATGATACTCTGGCCCGCGTAGAGTTGATTGGCATCGCCCAGTTTGAGTGCAGTTAACCCCGCAGTGGATATTTTAAGGAGGGAGATGTCGAGCCGAGCATCTTCTGCGATCTTTTCCGCAGGAAATTGTCTCTTATCTTTGAGAATCACAATGGCCCGCTCCATCGACGACGTGACATGCGCATTACTTAATAAATATCCGTCTGAGGAAATGATGAATCCTGATCCCAATTTTGCACCATCCGTAATAAAAACCGTGGCACTTAAAAGAGTCTGCATATTTTCCCGAGAAACACCGCCGTTGGAACTTTGATTGGATGAGAAGTTCGGTGGAGGCGTGACGGGAGTAGGCGGAGGTAGAGACGAAGGTTCCCCTGGAATGATGGACCAATTGGGGAGGTGGCGTTTTGCCATTTCCTCATCCATTTCTATCGATTCTCGCATGGGATCGGACGTGGAATACGACATGCTCAAATGAGGCTTTAATCCCATTTGCAATCCGACAAATAAAGCGAGTCCCAAGATTCCCACCGCTCCTGCTCCATACAGCCAAGAGACGTAGCGATTTCGATGTTCTTCAGCCTTTGCTTCGACTTCGTAGGTGGAGGGCATGCCTCCTTGCAATTTCATTTCGAGGGCTTGGATGAAAGATTTTGGTACCGATTTCGTAAAATCAATCGCTTGTTTTCGGGTCAGGTCCCACAGGAGGACCACCGGTAATTTATCCAAATCGGTTTTTGCTTGAGAATAGGAAGCGATGACGATGGATCGTAAGCCCGTCTTATCCTTAGACTGCCATAACTTAAAAAAGAGATGCTTTTCTCGATCGTCTAATTTTTGGACGAGTTGGATTTGATAGAGATGGGGACGTTGGCAATGTCGACATAGGCGCGCATCGTCCTTGATATCCTCCCCACAATAGTGACACGCAGCCATCTAGCTAATTTTAAACGCAATTCTCTCGATTTCTCTAAGTATGCGAAATGAGGTGCATTGACGCTAGAGCCGACCCCACTCGCGCGAGGTGGACCTTGTCGTTATTAAAAAGGACCAAAGGATTTATCCATCCCATTTCGTTGTCGTAAGCTCGACCACGATAGTGTCGAAACCCAAGATCCGCAAAGGCTTCGATCGCTTCATCGGCACAAGCCACTAAAGTGACTTCTACGTTCCTCTCAAGAAGGCGAATGTGGATATGCGTGAGAAATCGCGAGAATGCTGAATGCGTGTCAGGATAAACGACAAGATTCGAAAGAACCGCGACCCGCTTAGGGTGAGAGGCGTCGAATCGATCAATCTCATAAAGATCATTTCGAGCCTCAATGCGAGCATCGGCGGTATATGAAATTTCGCAGGTCGCTTGGATTTCGCCATTCTCGTATAGAGCGAGTGTCTCAGAGATTCGATAGTTAGGAAGTCGAGTAAGGGTATCCGCGGAAATGGTTTTGGGTCTCAACTGTCTCAAAATCGTATCATCTCGATAGCGTTGAATGGATTGAAGGTCGTGAGGTTCATAAATCACTCGAACATTATTCTCCATAGGCATAGATCTCCTATCCCTAGGAATTAAGGATTAGGCGAAGGAAAGGACACTGACACGCCCTGACAGGGCGGCTTCACAAGTGTCCTCTTCCTTAAATATCGGAAAGCGCTAGAAGTTTGAGAGTTCGTCGAGGCCTAAATTGGACGCTTTCTCCATGTAAATATCCTGTTGAACAGGAGCATTATCCAGCGAGACGGAAATGGTCTGGGGTTGGTAACCCGGAGCTGTAAAGGTAAGCTCGTACGATCCCGGCACCATCATTTTTTGGAAATACCCCTTCAAAGATCGGCGAGGCTTTTCTGTTTTATATTTCACCCCTCGAATCACGACCTCACCTTCGATCGCCTGGTTCGTGCTGGCATCGAAAAGACGACCACGGACTTGCGCGCCGCCGATCATGCGATTGAGCATATAGGCCCAGCCTAAGCGTTGAGCTCCTACGGTGCGATCTCTCCATTTGTCGTAGGAGGGTTGAAAGCCTTGGCTCGTGGAATTGACTTCCACCACGTAGGACATCGTATTTACTTCGGCATACATCCAAGAAATGTCATCACCATCGACAGGGTAGAGAAGTTCCCATCCCGTTCCATAGTCGTAAGTGTCTTTCGCATTGACCAAACCAAATTGCGCAATCGCCGAATCGCGCTTGAGGGTTTTGGCGAACTCAGCACCGATGCTCTTCACAATAAAATCTTCAGGCGTGAAGACGCCTTTGCAGCCATAGGGCGCAATCACGAGCTCGCTGTAACTATGATAAGAAACATTCATCGCCACGTTCTTGTCTTTGATGAACTTCATGAGAGCTTGAGTTTCAGGTTCTGAGCCTCCCGATTCCCCACGATACGTCTGCGATGACTTGGAGCCGCTGCTTCCCCCGCAGGTTCCCCAAGCGTAGGGATAGTTACGATTAATATCGACGCCCCAGGTGCTGCCACCGGAACCCCGAGCATTTTTTCTCCACCAAGTGTCTTCATTCCAAACAATATCGTTTCCATCCGGGTTCACTTGAGGAATCACCCACACCTGTAGCGAGTCGAGCCAAGTTTGAACCCAGGGCTTTTCAGCATTCTGATAATTGCTTGCAAGGTAAGTCATGATGTCGGTGGTCACTTCCGTCGTCATGATTTCGCGAGCATGGTGCATTCCATTGAATGAAATGGAAGGTTTCGCCTCGATGTTATCAGGTGAAGTAATGCGCACCGCATAGATAGGACGATTTTTTAATGAACGACCGATTTCTTCCACGTGCACGAGATCGGGAAACTGCTCCTTCAGTTGTCCAATCATCGCTACAATTTCATCGGGTTGAAGATAACGAGGATCCAACGCTTGAGGTTGAACTTCGAGGAGGCGAACTGGGTACCCGCGCTCTTTCAGCAGTTCGTAATATTCCATACTGCCCACGATATCCACGGTCCTTTTCTTGAGGTCTTGTCCACCGATATCCAAATTTGATGGAAGTGAAAAAGTTGTGAAATCCGCCGTGCTCATATCGAGTTCCATTCGAATGCGTCCTGCGGATGTATTCGAATTGTGCGCGTAGGTGTTTGTGAATGATAAGACTAATGCGAAAAAAATCGCGAATGATGGCTTCAATGAATTGCTCCCCCCATGGCCAATTTACTGCTGCGGTGCAGGTAAGCCTAGAGTTATCACCGGCCGCAGCGCGTTAGAAATGGAATCCGAATACATTCGGCGCCGGAGAAATTCGGAATCATCGATCGAGGAAGG
Source organism: Bacteriovoracaceae bacterium UBA2394 (assembly GCA_002343335.1). Taxonomy (GTDB): domain Bacteria; phylum Bdellovibrionota; class UBA2394; order UBA2394; family UBA2394; genus UBA2394. Next base: position 13,284 of record DDSI01000149.1, on the reverse strand, counting down.
AGGTTTCGCGAGCCCTTTTGCCATTGGCATAGAGACTGCATTCCTTGCGAGCCATGAAAAGAAAATACAGCAAAATACTGCGTTGGTTTCTCATTCTAATCGTTCCAAGTTTTGCCTTGTCGGCGGAGCCTTTCGGTCAGATGGAAGGCGTCCGAATTGAAAATCTTGAAGATGGAAAGGTTGTGATCCTGGGAAAAATTCATCGACCCAGTGATCGCATTCGCTTGGATGAATATCTCCAGGTGAATCCGGATGTGGAGGATCGCACGTCTTTCTCGAAGGACGCTCAGGCTCATGTCTTGGCGAGACTTAAGCAGCTCCATCCAACAGCAAGTATTCGATTTGAAAAAGATTCATTTGTCGTTTCGGGAATAGAGTCTGATCGACTCCCTGAACTTCAAGCCATCTATCCTCGAATCAAAATAGAAAAGATGTATAGAACCGAGTCGCGGGCGAAACAAAGTGTCGATCAATCGACCGTTCTTTTGGAAATTGCTCTTGTGGAGGTCAAAAAGACGGCCTTGCGATCGTTAGGTTTTCGAGTCGACTCTCCCTTGGGGCTGTCGGTGTCTCTTCGACCTCAATTCGAATTTGTGGGGGATCCCATACGAGCCTTTCTGGATCTCGCCTTGAGAAAAGGGGAGGCGAGGGTTCATGCAAAACAATCTGTCGTGACTCAAAATGGCAAAGAGGGAGAATTTCTGGCGGGTGGAGAATTTCCCATACGCGTGATGGGTAGAGAATCGGGACAGCTCGTTTTCAAAGATTATGGCCTCATATTAAAATTCACCCCTCAGTTGCAGGGAGGCGACCGGGTTCATATCGCACTCGTCTCGGAAATGTCTGATATCGACCAGGAGAGAGCCGTGGAAGGGATTCCCGCTTTGCGAAAAAAACTTTTAAAGACCCAGCTCTATACAAAACTGGGAGAGATGATGGCTGTGGGAGGAATCGTGAGATCTGACCAAGCGAATGCGGCGGATGGAATCCCCGGACTTAGTGAGATTCCTATCCTCGGCAGACTCTTTCGTTCAGAAGCATTTAGAAAAGAAAAATCTGAGGCGTACATTTTCATCACTCCTCAGAAATTGGAGCACGGCTGGATTCCTTCGCCGAGTTTATAGATGTCTAATTCTTGCATTCAATGGCTGTCTTTGGAATCTGCGGCGGAAATCCGCTTACATCCTTACGTTGAAAAACTCACCGTGGGATCCGAGCGTATTGCCAAAGTTCAACTGTCAGGAAAAAAACTCCACGCGCTTCATGCCCAGTTTTTAACTGTTCAAAATAAGCCCGGATTTCGAGATTTGAGTTCCACTCGGTGGCTGCCTTTGAGTTCGGAAGAGCCGGAGTGGCTGGGAGAATGGGCCGTTCGAATTCATAGAGAGTCGGAGATTCAAAGGAGATTTGGCTTTCTGATTCGACAGTCGTTTCAGTCTTGGGTGAAACAAAATCCCTCTGGCAGTTTGGAGGAGGCAATTCAAGCGACCGCCCATCAGTGGTGCTTCGGAAATGCTTTGCCTGAGAGTGTTCAAGTCACACTCAAGGCAGAATATCAAGAATGGCGATTGTCGGGGCCCATTGAGACTTTACTGCAAGATGAGTTCGTCACCGACATTCTCGTCGAAGGACATGACAAAATTTGGGTGGAGCGAAGTGGAGTTCTCGAACGAAGTAAATGTTATTTTCAAACCTCGGCATCCTACGAAATCTACTTAGAAAATCTTCTCACTCACATTCACAAATCAATTCATGAGGCGCAGCCTTTTATCGACTTCAATTTGCCCGATGGTTCTAGAGGCCATTTGATTGGTCCACCCGTAACGAACGGTAAGGGGTATCATCTCTCGATCCGCCGGATCCGGAAGCAAGCGTTTGATCTAAAGGATTTAGAAAATTTTCAGATGATTTCTGAGAAGCAGAAGAGGGTTTTAACTTCCTGGATTCTAGAAAGAAGAAATTTCCTCATCTCCGGTGCTACGGGTTCCGGAAAGACCACTCTCATTCGTGCCCTTTTAAAAATCATTCCGTCCGATCAAAGAATTCTCGTGATTGAAGATACGCCAGAGCTCTATCTGGAGAGGCAGAATTCGATTTTCTTACAAACGCGTGTTGAGGAGCGAGCTGATTTGCCTCCCATAACTCTCCGTCATTTAGTTCGGCAGGCCCTTCGTATGCGACCAGACCGAATCATGATTGGAGAAGTTCGCGGCGAAGAAGCTCTGGATCTTATTCACGCCATGAATACGGGACATCGAGGTTGCCTTGGAAGTCTTCACGCAAATTCCACTGAAGACGCGCTCTACCGATTGCAGGGCTTGGTGCAGATGTCTTCCACGAGTCTCTCGGAGTCGGTAACCCGAGATCTCATCGCGCGGAATATCCACGGCGTTATTCAATGTGGCAGAAACTCGAATGGATCTCGAAGAATCTTGGAGATTTCCGAGCTGAGTGGACTGAACGCCCAGGAAAAATTTTTATTGAGGAGTGTGGGATGACGTCGATTATTCCGCTTTATTCTCTAGCGCGTCTGGCATGGAGCTTAGAGACGGGGCTTCGCGCAGGTAGACCCTGGATAGGAATTCTTCAGTGGTTGAGTGAGCGCGAACAAGATCGTTATCTAAAAAAATATCTCCCTATCCTTTTGCATAAAGTCTCTTCCGGGAGAACCGAGGAGGTACTTCGTGAAGAGCAGGAGCGCGGCTCGGGAGATCTGCTTTGGGTACTCTTCTTCGAAATCCTTTTGCAGGCGCCGAGAGGACCTCAAAAGATGGCAGGTCTTTTAAAAATCTTTTCAAAAACAGCTGATTCACTTTCCAAATTGAAGAAACAAGAACAAAGCCTGCTGTTTGTTCCCAAGTTTCAAACGTGGATTGCGATTTCAATTGCGGTGATATTCCCATTCGTATTGCCGGCTGTGTCGGGCGGACTGTTCCCCAGTTTTTTGACTCTCGGACGGTATGATCTGTTTTGTACTGGCATCGCGGTTCTGGTGTTTGGATTTCTCATCATGCACTTTTTGTGTCGGCGACCCCAGAGACTCTTGAAGCCGATGTTGAGTATCAGTTTCTTTTTCCAGTTTATGTCAGTCTATTTGGATGTGGGTTTTGATTTTGCCACGGCTTGGATGAAAGCTTCATCCGCCGTGCAGCTCCCGTCTCACTTACAAAGGCAAATTCTTCGCTCAGGGTTGAACGTGGAGTCCACGGAAGAATTCTTAGAGAAACTGTCGCATACATTGCCCGCCCCGTGGCCTTCGTTGCTCACTGGCATTCTGTGGGCGAGGACTTCGGGATTAGGTTTGAGTGAATATCTTCAAGAGGTTTCCGAAAAAGAGACGCAGCGATTGCTCTTTCAATGGAAAGATGAAGTTCGAAAACTCACGATGCTTACACTTTTGCCTCTAAGCATTTTCATCATGGTTCCTACGCTCTTTCTTTTAGTCGGCCCTCAAATTTTGACGGTGATGAAATGAAATTTCTCTGGCGGATTCGCATGCCGGATATTCATCGGCTGAGAGTTTGGAGCGCAAGAAATTTAAAGACCACCTCCAAGTTCATCCTTTTCAATACGGAGATCTATGCCGGTAATCGAAAAGGTTGTGGATTTCGAATCGCTGAGGTGGACGGTCTTTATCGGATAGACCTAAAGCAGCGACAGATTTACGACGCTGATCGCGATCGATTTCTTCCGATGATCGAGTCGGAAGCGATTTCACTCGATCCCGACCACATCCTCGTGTGGGATCACTTTCCGCTTGTGAGTCCCGGCAAAAGATTGTCGGCTATGCTGCTTGCGATCGGGCTTTTAATTCTCATCGTTGCGGGCGTTTGGGCCGCCGCAAGAAAACAACAGCAACACTGCGATCCAGTTGAGACTGCGCTCGCTAGTGGAGACTGGAATTTCTCGGATCACGCAGTCTTAAAAAATCTACAAAGTTTAGATGAAAGCTTTAGGGACGCCGTGCGATCAAAAAAATTTGTACGTGCGCGATATGAACTTGAAGAAATGAGAAAGACATTCAAGCTTGCGGGTTATCCCAAAGACGCGGACGATCGTTGTGAGACAGAATCCGGTCTTTTTGAGCGGGAATTGCGATGGTTAAGAGCACACCTGAAGTCCCAAAGCTCGTCCTCCGAAGCGTTAAGAATTGGAATCACTCAAACTAAAAGGCTGCAAGAGCGCTATCCGCGATTTCGATTGCAAGACGTGACGGCGCCATTGTTCCAAATCGCTCGAAAAACGTACCTCGAGGGCTATCGATGGGCGGATGAAGATCCTGCGAAAGGAGAGTCTCTCATGGCAGAAGCCGAAGCGGTATGCAAAACTCTCCAGCTCCCTTTGGGATGCTGGAGATTCCCAACGTCTAAAACGCCCTCAAGTAAATAGGGGGCGCTGAGTTTCCGTGTGAGCGGATACGTTGGAACGTTTCCGATTCAAATGTTGATAGGCCAAATCCGTAGCCATTCGTCCCCTAGAAGTTCGCGCAAGAAATCCAATTTGCAGAAGATAGGGCTCATACACATCTTCCAAAGTGTCGCGCTCTTCCTGCAGGGCAGCACAAAGAGTTTCGATTCCAACCGGACCACCCGCAAATTGATCGATGATGATTTCAAGCAGTTTGCGATCTCTGGGATCGCAACCCATTCCATCGACATCCAGTTTCTCAAGAGCAAATTGAGCCACTGCCATGTCAATCGCGGTCGACTCTGGTTGGTTCTTTCGAGTTTCCGCAAAATCTCGCACGCGTTTCAAAAGGCGATTCGCGATTCGAGGCGTTTTTCTGGATCGGCGAGCAATCTCAAGTGCGGCATCATCCTTGATGGAGATTTCTAAAATTGAAGCGGAGCGTTTCACAATGGTTCCCAATTCTTCATCCGAATAGAATTCAAGATGTAGCGGAATTCCAAATCGCGATCGCAAGGGGGAGGAGAGCAATCCGCTTCGAGTCGTCGCTCCAACCAGTGTGAAAGGAGGGAGATCAATGCGAAGCGATCGCGCCGTCGGCCCCTCGCCCATGACGAGATCCATTTTGAAATCTTCCATGGCGGGATAAAGAATCTCTTCCACGGTACGTGGCAGGCGATGAATCTCATCTATAAATAGGACATCGAAGGGTTCCAAATGCGAAAGGATGGCCGCGAGGTCTCCAGCCTTTTCAATAGAGGGGCCCGTCGTAATGCGAATGTTTACGCCCAATTCTTTGGCGATAATGTGCGAGAGGGTGGTCTTTCCAAGGCCCGGAGGTCCGGAAAGCAAAACGTGATCGAGAGCTTCTCGGCGTTTTTTTGCGGCTTGAATGAAAACTTCCAAATTCGCTTTCACTTTCTCCTGGCCCACAAAATCCTGAAGCTGAAGCGGTCTGAGCGAAGTGACTTCCTCTTCTCGCTCTTCGGTCGCGATTTTAGGGTTGAGAACTCGATCTTCAGCAGACGCGTTTGGAGAATCTTCAATGATCATACACTTTTCACCTGAGTTAATTCTTTGAGTGTCGTTTTCACCATCGTCTCCAAGGGCTGCTGTTCAAAATCGCTCGAACGTGCGCGTAGCGTTTTGACCACTCGACTGATCTCTGTACGCTGATAACCCAAATTGAGGAGCACGCTTTCCAGTTCGTAGAATCGCGATCCCGAGTCTGGGGCATTGGCGGGAACCGCAAATTCCAACGCGAGTTTCGAAACTCGGTCCGACATTTCCACTAATAATCGGTCTGCCGTTTTTTTTCCAATTCCTGGAATCTGTTGAAGCCGTGAGACATCTTTCCGGCCGAGGGCATCGAGGAGCTCTCGGTATGCCAAGCCAGACATAATAGAGAGCGCCAACTTCGGTCCCACATTGCTCACCTTTAAAAGCTCGCGAAATAGCGCGCGCTCCTCAGTCGATGAAAAGCCGAACAACTGGAGTTGATCCTCTCTGACATGTGTATGGACATAGAGAGTAACCTGTTCCGTCTTTAGAGATTCGGCAGTGAAAGGAGTGTGCAAAACTTCGTATCCAACGCCTGAGCAATCAATCACCGACGCCGTAGGAGTCTTCGTGGCGAGTTTTCCGCTGAGTTGAGCAATCACTTTCGAGCATCCTCCGTCTCGATATTTAACTTTCCGTTCAGACGACGATTTAAAGAAATCATCTGACTATGCGTAAGCGCAAGGGCTAAGGCATCGGCCTGATCGAAGGTGTGAAAGGCCTTTTTGGCAGGAATTTTCAAAAGAACCTTTACCATTTGAGCAATCTGTTCCTTTTTGGCCCGGCCGCTCCCACACACCGAAGATTTCACCTGCGCAGGGGAGTACTCATGGATCGGAAGGTTGCGGCGGGCGCATTCCAGCAGGATCACGCCGCGCGCCTGACCCAGTTTCAAGGCACTCTGGGCATTCACGGAAAAGAACAGCGACTCCAGAGCCACTTCATCGACCCGGTGGCGGCTGAGCAGGTCTTCCAAATCACTGGATAGATTGACCAAGCGTTCCGAGACGGCAGTTGCCTCATCGAGTTCAATCACGCCGCTGGTAATGAGCGTGCACGAACCCTCCTCGTAGTCGATGATGCCAAAGCCGGTGCGGATACTTCCCGGATCAATCCCCAATACACGAGTCACGTGATCAAGTTATCCGAAGTTGCCGCCGTTGGACATCATCCTTGTTTTCGATTTACTTTCCTCGGCCCCTCGCTAAAGATCATCGCAAATGAAAAATCACTCTATTCTTTTGGCTGCAACAATAGTTTTAGCGGGTGCCTTTGCATGGGTGGGATGCAAAAAAGCTCCGACAACCACAACTACGGAAACGCCTACCGAACAAGGAGCGACCACCGAAATGAAGCCGGCAGAAACGACGACTCAAGCCAAGTCCGATGAACCTCAACGAATCCAAGTTCAGCATATTCTGATCGGCTTTCAGGGGAGCTTGCCCGGAAAAGAAGTGAAGCGATCGGTGAAGGAAGCTGAAAAACTCGCCAAGGAAGTTTTGGAAAAAGCTCAAAAGGGAAAGCCAACCTTCGATGAATTGGTGAAGCAGTACACGGATGATCAAGCGCCTGGAATTTATGGAATGGCAAACTTAGGCATTCCACCAGCGGGAGAAGAATTTCCGAGAGATCAAATGGTGCCTGCATTTGGAGATGTGGGATTCAAATTGAAAGTGGGCGAAGTAGGTCTCGCAGAATTTAGTGAAACCACGTCGCCTTATGGCTATCACGTGATCAAACGGTTGAAGTAACGAATACAAAGCACAGGGGAAGAGTATGACTTATCGAAGTATGATCAAATTTTTTGTTCCATTGGCCGTCGTCGTGGCCATGAGTTTCGTGAGCGCTTGCAAGAAGAAGACCGAGGACGTGATCACGATCGGGGAATATGGATCGATGACGGGAACGGAAGCCACGTTCGGTATATCCACTCATCGCGGAATTGAAATGGCCATTGAGGCGGTAAATGCTGCGGGCGGCGTGAAGGGTAAGAAATTAAAACTCATTTCCTATGACAATCAAGGTAAGGCGGAAGAGTCTGTGACCGCGGTCACGAAGCTCATCACCAAAGATAATGTGGATGTAATTATTGGAGAAGTGGCGAGCTCGCGATCGAAGGCGGCGGCTCCGGTCGCTCAGCGATATCAAGTTCCCATGATTTCTCCTTCTTCTACGAATCCGGAAGTGACGGCGATTGGGGATTATATTTTTCGCGTGTGCTTTATCGATCCGTTTCAAGGAAGCGTGTTGGCAGTCTTTGCGACCGAAAATTTAAAAGCCAAAACTGCGGCATTGCTCATTGATAAGAAGAGCGACTACTCGGTGGGATTAGCAGATTTCTTCACGAAAAAATTCACGGCGCTCGGTGGAAAAATCATCGTCGAGCAAAACTATGTTGGCGGTGATATCGATTTCAAAGCCCAGTTGACGGCCATTAAAGCGAAGAATCCGGATGTGATCATGGTTCCGGGCTATTACACAGAAGTCGGTCTCATGATGAAGCAGGCGAAGGACTTAGGTTTGAAGGCGGTATTCATCGGTGGCGATGGATGGGATTCTCCGAAGCTTGCGGAAATTGCGGGGCCAGCTTTGAACGGCAATTACATGTCCAATCATTACACGACGGATGATAAAGATCCCCGCGTGCAAGAATTCATCAAAAAATATCAGGCGAAATTTAACGAAGTGCCCGATGGATTGGCGGCGCTTGGTTATGATGCCGCATTGGTTTTGGTCGATGCCCTCAATCGAGCTCCAGATTTTTCGAAAAAATCCATTCGTGATGCTTTGGCCCAAACTAAATCATTTGCCGGTGTGACGGGTGTGATCACCATGGACCATAATCGAAATGCGTCGAAACCCGCCGTGGTCGTCCAAGCGCAAGACTTAGTGTTTCGATTCGTTCGCAAGATCGAACCTTAAGGAAAAGAATGGCTGAGTTCATTCAGCATGTGATCAACGGCATATCACTGGGAAGTGTGTATGCCTTGATCGCCATCGGTTATTCGATGGTTTACGGCATACTTCAGCTCATCAATTTCGCTCACGGTGAAGTGGTGATGTTGAGCTCGGTGTTTGGGTTCTACGTAGCGCCTTATTTTTTAGCGCATATGGATCCTTCTATCGGGCTGTTTTTGGTGGTCCTTACGGTTGCGATGGTGGGATGTGGAATTGTCGGCTTTCTCATTGAGCGCCTAGCGTATCGACCGCTTCGAAAAGCTCCACGTATCAATTGTTTGATCACCGCGATAGGGGTTTCGCTTTTTATTCAATATTTCACGCAGCTCGATTTTGTCTTTGGAGCTATTCCACAGTCCTATCCCGAACTCATGTCCCGAGAGGTCTATTTCACCATCGCTGGGGCTGAGGTGAGCAATTTACAAGTACTCGTGCTTGGATTGTCCTTCGTTTTGATGGTCGCGTTGCAGTGGATCGTCTATCGCACGAAGCTTGGCAAAGCCATGCGAGCCGTTTCAGAAAATACAGAGGTCTCGGCTCTATTGGGAATACCCGTCGATCGCGTGATCTCCTTTACCTTTATTTTGGGAAGTGTGTTGGCGGCCGCGGCGGGAACGCTCGTTTCTACGATGTATCCGAAAGTGGATGCCCTCATGGGAACATTGCTCGGCTTGAAAGCATTTGTGGCCGCCGTTTTGGGGGGCATCGGCAGCATTCCCGGAGCGGTGCTCGGGGGTTTGGTGATGGGAATGGCAGAAGAATTTACGGTCGGCTACCTCTCCAGCTCTTTTCGAGACGCGATTGCCTTTGCAATTTTAATTGTGGTGTTGCTCGTTAGGCCTTCAGGGCTACTCGGAAAATCCAGGATTGAAAAAGTATGATGCGAGTCGGTCGAGATGTTTTCATCATCACCCTTTTTACTTTGGTTCTCGGGTTTGTCTTCAGCGACTGGGTAGGCCCGTATGAGCAGACGATTCTGGCACTGTGCGGAATTAATATCATCCTTGCGGTCAGTTTGAATTTGGTGAATGGATTTACCGGTCAATTTTCCCTCGGGCATGCGGGGTTTATGGCGGTAGGGGCTTATACTTCCGCTGCGCTTACGACTCTTTATATATCCCCCGAATATGTAAGCGGGGGTGTGATCTCCCATTTGGTATTTGTGGTGGCATTGCTGGTAGGCGGTGTCTCCGCAGGTATCGTTGGATTTTTAGTGGGCGTTCCGTCTTTGCGATTGCGCGGAGATTATTTGGCAATTGTGACCCTTGGATTCGGTGAAATCATTCGGGTCATCATTCTCAATATTGAAGCCATCGGAGGAGCACGAGGGATTGGGGGTATTCCCGGTCTTACCAATCTCTATTGGGTCGTCGGCGTTTGCATTGTTTCAACGCTAGCATTGCATCGATTGCTTAAAAGTATTCCAGGGCAACAATTTATGGCGGTCAGAGATGATGAAACTGCCACGCTTGCCATGGGACTTTCTACGACGCGCATTAAGGTTCGTTCATTTGTCTTTTCTTCGTTTTTGGCGGGTGTCGCTGGAGCGCTTTTCGCGCATTACTATCAGTACTTAAATCCATCGACGTTCACTTTTAATTACTCCTTTCAGATTGTGGCGATGGTGGTGCTTGGCGGGATGGGAAGTTTGAGCGGAAGTATTCTTTCCGCGGTGGGCCTCACGGTGTTGCTAGAAGGACTGCGTGAACTTCAAACCATTACTCAATTGGATTTGCGGATGGTGCTCTACTCCCTCATTCTCATTGTCGTTATGCTGACTCGCCCAAGAGGTCTCTTGGGACGTAAAGAAATTTGGGAGTACTTGCCAGTAAGCTTGAGGAAAGGCGTAAAAAAATCGTCATGAGCCAATCGCTTCTTCAAGTACAAGGTCTCGGCATTTCCTTTGGCGGTTTGAAGGCTGTTCAAAATGTTACGCTTGAGGTGAAAGAGCGAGAGATCGTGGGGTTGATTGGTCCCAATGGCGCGGGAAAAACCACATTTTTTAATTTAGTGACTGGAATTTACAAGCCCACGACGGGTCATGTGGCGATTGTGGGGAAGTCGACTGAGAATTTAAAAAGTTTCGAAATTACTAATGAATGTTTTTGCGCTCGAACCTTTCAGAACATTCGACTGTTTAGAGATTTAACGGTGATGGAAAATGTGTTGGTCGCTTCTCACAAACGGGTCGACTATGGACTGTTATCGGTATTGCTCCACTCTCAGAAGTTTCAGACCAAAGAAATGGAGATTCGGGCGCGCGCTCGTAAGTTGCTCAGTATCTTCAAGCTTGATGGCAAGGAAGATGAACTCGCGTGCAATCTTCCGTACGGCGATCAGAGAAAACTTGAAATTGTGAGAGCGCTTAGCACGGAGCCAAAACTTCTTTTTTTGGACGAACCTGCGGCCGGCATGAATCAACAAGAGACGGCTGAACTTCTGAAGCTGGTCAAATTTGTGAGGGATACATTTCAGATTGGGATTTTGGTGATTGAACACGACATGAAATTTATTATGGGCGTGTGCGAGCGGATTTACGTGCTGGATCATGGCATGCTCATCGCTGAAGGCAATCCCGAACAAATTCGTAAAAATCCTGAGGTGATCAAAGCCTACCTTGGAGAGGAAGTTTAACGATGGCGGAACTTCTCCTGAAAGTAGAGCAGGTCTCGGTTTCATATGGGGCTGTTCAGGCTCTCGATTCCGTTTCGCTCGAGGTCAAAGAAGGTGAGATTGTCGCGCTCTTGGGAGCTAATGGGGCTGGTAAATCGACTCTCCTAAAATCAGTTATGCGTATGGTTCCCTTGAAACAGGGAGTTATTTCGTTTCGTGGCGAGAATTTGAGCCATAGTCGAACGAGTGGAATTGTAAAAAAAGGTATGGCGCTCGTTCCGGAAGGACGTGGAATTCTAGGCACCATGTCCGTCAAAGAAAATTTGGAGATGGGAGCGTTCCATCGAACGGACTGGGAATCCGATCTGAAGCACGTCCTTGAACTCTTTCCCATTTTATCGGAACGGTTACATCAACATGCAGGCACGCTTTCGGGTGGGGAACAACAGATGTTGGCCATTGGGCGAGCGATTCTCTCGGCGCCCCGGCTTCTCCTTTTGGACGAGCCGTCCTTGGGGCTGGCTCCAAAGATCATCCAGAATATCTTCAAACTCATTCAAAAAATTAACTCAGACGGCATTAGTATTTTGCTAATCGAGCAGAATGCGCATATGGCCATCAAAGTGGCTCATCGAGCCTATGTGCTGGAGACCGGCCATATTGTGGCCAGTGGCTTGGCCCACGAGATATCGAGCGACGAAGAGCTGAAAAAGGCCTATCTGGGCGGCTGAGTTTTCGTTAATTTGTGCGCCATGGGTGCTGAGACAGTGAAAGTCAATGACTTTGCTATTCACGTGGCCACGGTGAATGGCTCGGGATCACAATCTTCCAATAATGTTCTGATGCGATCGATTTTTCGAATGGGAATTCCAGTCGGCGGTAAGAATCTTTTTCCCTCCAACATTCAAGGTTTACCCACTTGGTTCACCATTCGCGTGAACAAAGATGGTTGGGTTGCGCGGAAGGTCGCCTCTGAAATTTTGATCTGTATGAATGATCAGACCTATGTGGAGGACGTGAAGGCGTTGGAACCCGGAGCTTTTGTCATTCATCACGATCACATGAATATCGAAGCGATCCGAAAGGACGTCGTCTCTATTTCGGTTCCCTTTTCCAAACTCATTGCCGAGGCCTGTCCTGAGGCGCGCCTTCGAAAGCTCGCGGTGAACATGGTCTATGTCGGAGTGGTGGCGGAGTTTTTGGGAATAACGGACGAAGCCATCGGTCTAGCGATGGCCCAACAATTTAAGACGAAGCAAAAGGTCATTGATTTGAATAAAGCGGCATTGGCCGCGGGCAGAAATTATGTGAAGTCGTCTCTATCTCATATTCGAATGCCTCTCAAAGTGGAGGCGATGGATGGAACACAGGGAAAAATTCTGATCGAAGGGAATGCCGCTGCAGCGCTCGGAGCAATTTTCGCAGGATGCTCTGTTGTAAGTTGGTATCCTATTACTCCTTCAACAAGCTTGGTGGATTTCTTCCAAGAATTTTCCGAGCGCTTTCGCGTCGATCCTCAAACGAAAGAAAAAAACTTCGCCATTCTGCAAGCGGAAGACGAATTGGCGGCGATCGGAATGGTGCTTGGGGCTTCTTGGATGGGCGCGCGTGCGATGACGGCAACTTCAGGCCCCGGAATCAGTCTCATGTCGGAATTTATTGGCTATGCTTATTTTGCAGAAATTCCAGCCGTGGTGGTGGATGTTCAGCGCGTGGGGCCCTCTACCGGTCTCCCCACTCGAACTGCGCAGGGAGATGTCTTGTTTGCGGCCACCTTGGGTCACGGAGATACCAAACATCTCTTACTCTTTCCGGGCAACGTTCGAGAAGTTTATGAATTCACAGCTCAAGCATTTGATTTGGCCGAGAGATTTCAAACTCCGGTTCTCGTGATGAGTGATTTGGATTTGGGAATGAATTTCCATATGGCGGATCCCTTTCCGTATTTGAGTAAAGCTCCGGATCGCGGAAAAGTGCTCACGGACGAGGACGGAGACAAGTTAGCCACCTGGATGCGTTACGGCGATCCAGATGGTGACGGCATTCCCTATCGAACTTTACCCGGCATGAAAGATCCTCGTGGGGTTTATTTCACTCGCGGCTCAGGGCACAACGCCAAGGCAGCGTATACGGAGAAGGGTTCGGAATATGTCGAAGTGATGAATCGCCTTTCGAAAAAATTCGAAACTGCAAAGGCCGCCGTCCCGCAACCGATACTGACGGGGAGTGGAACGCAAAAAATTGGGG
>DDSI01000004.1 GCA_002343335.1 Bacteriovoracaceae bacterium UBA2394 | reverse complement strand
GGCTTGCCCATAGACACCGCCCGGACTGATGCCTGGCAAGCCCACGGGCACTTCGATTCCTAAGTTTCGACAATAATCTTCCCAAACTTTTCGCTCCGTGGATCCAGGTTCTCCGAAATACATAGGAAGAAGGTCGAAGAGCGGGGCGTTTGAATCTCCATTTTTATACAATTGCCAGACTAAAGCGGAGCAATAGGGACGGTTCAAGTCTCGAAAAGTGTCATCGTATCCTGTGCCCAGCCAAGTGACGGCATTTTTGGCGGCGGTGTTTGCGGCCTCACGATACTCTTCTTTGAAGCGGCCTATCCGGTAGCCATCTCGTTCGTTCTCGCCCTTATCCACTCTAGTCAAAAATTCGACCAGAGGAGTTCGAATCACTCCTTTCTTAGGAAGGGATTCTATGACATCAAAACTGCCGTCGGCATTTTGCGACAAAATTCCAATGTGGGAGATACGAGGAATTTCGATATTAAATCGCTGCCGATATTGAATCTGAGTGACCGTCTCAATGGCCTCACAGATCCCGCAGCGAAGGTCTAAAAAAATCAAGTCTCCACTCACGATATCGGTAGGAATGGTGATTGGGGTGGAGCGCGCCTCGGTTTCAGCACTGCTTAAGACGAGGATTAACCCCGCCAAAATACCGAGGAGAATCTTTGGAAGTCCCCGCCCTCTGATGTTAATGTCCCTCAAGCGAAAGCAGGGTAACGAGGACGGCTCGATTGTTCTAGATTTTTTCAATCGAGGCGGCCTAAAAGATTAGGTAGCAAATGGCGCGAGATGATTTAGTAAAAGTTGAAGGTACAGTGACGGACGTAGCTGCAGGAGGCATCTACCGCGTAAAGCTGGATATGAACCAGCAAGAGTTGAATGCAAAACTCTGCGGTAAAATGCGCCGTTTTTCCATTAAAGTTCTCCCTGGGGATCGCGTGACGATCGGACTCTCTCCCTATGATCTCACCCACGGTTTGATCCTCTATCGAAACGAATAATCCTCGATCTCTAAAACCCGCATCTTCAGTGGGGTTGCAAGCGCGTCAGTGCGTAAAACTGCATCCTGAGCGGCCCCGATGATGTTTACGCTAGGTCTCAGAACGGCGCATCCGTGACATAATATTGGTGTATCGCAAACTGGTAGTGGGAGGGGTGGCAATTGAAGCCATGGAATAACCCCGCGATCCTAGGGATTTGGGCGCTTATCGCAGTCGCAGTCGTCCCAACTTTCCCTTCGAATGCGGCGACACCGTTGAAACGTAGAGCATTGGCTGAGGCGTGGGCACCGGTCATATATCAAGAAATTGAACCCACGGAGTGGCTTTCTCGACCAGGCTTTTCAGCCTCTGATCAGATCGTCGATTTTTTCTTCGATCAGAATTTGAATCTTCGAGACAGTGCGAATTCCATTTACTCGCTCAGCCATGAACAGATGGAGAAGTTGAATCGAGGGACCACGCTCTACTATTCCGTACTCGAGACACGCTCTCATTTTTATCTGAATTACACCGTGTACCATGCTGTCGATCTGAATGGATTTAAGCATGCAAATGATACAGAGAATATTTGGATGGTCGTCGAAAAGGACGGCAGTGAGCTCGGCAAGTTCGTGGTGATGGTCACCAATGCGCATGGTTATCCGATGATCTATGCGCTCGACGCCCATGTTCAATCGAAGTGGCGAGAGCAGATTCGCATGAGCTTCGGGCAAAAATTCTTACCCTATCTGGATGTAAATTCCGTGGCTCATCATGAAGAGAGTCCGCTGGAATTTGTGCAGCGGCAGGAATCTACATCCTTAAAGGTTTTCAGCGCTCGCCGAAGTCACGCTCTTTATAAATTTCGGCAGGAGGCTTATGCGCAAACTCTCACTCGTCCTGCGAATCACGTAGCTCCTCGCGGGATTTTTTATTTTTCCAAGTCTTGCATGGAGTGTTTTTCGGATCTTTCGCTTCGCAGTGCTGAAAGACGTATTCCCTATGAGCTCGTGGAACTTGAAGGCGTCGTGGCGAAAATGATTCACCTGCAGAAAAATCTGAATGGATCTTCTGGTTTAGAAATGGCAGCCAGGTCTCGGGTGGAGTCCAATTTCCCCGTAGTTTTTTCGGAGGAAGAGGATGAGCCGGCCTCCGGAGAGGATGAGGGTTCAAGTGGAGAGGGACCCTTGGAAGAAGAGGAAGTTTGGAATGCGGGATTTCAAATGACGCCTTCTCAATGGCCGAGGGCCTTGGCGGCGGGCGTGGGTGAAAGTCGCGCTGCAGCTTCACTATTTCATACGGTCAGTTTTAAAACGCCTTACAAACTTCGTGATCCAGCGAGTGTGCATCAGTTTTTAGCGGGTTCAAGTTTTAGGATTTCGAAAGATTATCTTTGGAATCCATATTTGAATGCTCGCGACGCGAGAAAGTCGTATGAGGATTCTTCAACAACTCACTTGGTGGGGATGAATTCCATCGCCAATGAATTAATGCAGTAGCGCTTTCCCGTCGGACGCGGCCCATCTTCAAAGACATGGCCGAGATGTCCTTCGCAGCGCTTGCAAGTCACTTCGATGCGCGGACGCCCGGGAATGCTAGGATCGTCATGATAGGCAATGACATTCCCATTCACCGGTTGAAAAAAGCTGGGCCATCCCGTACCTGAATCAAACTTCGTATCAGACGTGAAGAGTTCCTGTTTACAACCGGCGCAAAGATAGACGCCTTTTTCCTTATTGCGATCAAAGGGTCCCGAGCAGGCCTTCTCGGTGCCCTTGTCTCGGAGAATCGTAAATTGTTCAGGAGTTAGTCGCGCTTTCCAAAATTCTTCGGATTGATTTTTCCAATCGGCATCAGTGAAAGAGTCGCTGGTTTTTTGCATAGATGTCTTTGCTTTCGGACTTTTTTCGGTCGAAGTCAACTGCGATGGAGTTGGGGGATTTTCGCTCGGGAGCGACCACTTGTTTGACGAGCAGGGAGGCATAGCCATCGTTATTTTGCAGCTCGCCGACCACCAAAAGAGCCCATTGCGTTTGAATAAGATGTTTGAACTTTTGATACACGTTGGGCCGCAGTACCAAATTTAAAAACCCCGTCTCATCTTCGAGGGTGATAAAAAACATCCCCTTCGCGGTAGGAGGACTTTGCACAATTTGTACGACGCCAAAGACGAGCACATTTTTTCCAATCGTCTGGCGCCGAAGATCCTTGGATAAACTCAGGCGATCTTGAGAGACAGGATAATGCCAACGATATTTTCGCATAAGCACGGTGGGATGCTTGTTCAAAGTGGTCTGCGTGAATTCCAAATCTAAAAACATCGACTGCAGTTCATTTAAAGGAGGAAATGAAAGAGGACGTCTTAGATTTTCTTCCCGCAATCCTTGAAGCTCTGTGCGGTGAGGGTTCAGAGCTTTCCAGTAAGCTTCTCGCCTTTGGTCGAGCGCACTTGCCATGGCCAGTGCGGCGCGCTCGTCTTGGTTAAATAAATAGAGATCAATCATGCCCTCCTCACGCTTTCGAATAAAGGCATCCACATGCTCTTTCTGCAAATTTTTTACACAGCGAAATCCCAATCGAAGCGCGTAATGAGATTCATGGGGAGTTTTTTCCAAGCGATGATCCCACAGGGAGTTTTCGGTGTGCACGGGAAGGATCTTCACATGCTCGCGTTGAAAGGCCGCCGTGAGCATGTGCATGGGATAAAAACCCATGGGCAGGGAATTGAGCAGCGAGCATAAAAAAACTTCAGGATAATGGGCTTTCAAATAAGAAGAAGCGTAGGTGAGGAGCGCAAAGCTCGCGGCATGCGATTCGGGGAATCCATACTCTCCAAAACCTAAAATTTGCTCACAAATTCTCTCGGAAAAATCCGCGGGCACTCCATTTTCAATGAGGCGCTTTTTCATATCTGTCGCATGAGAGTCCAAATTTCCTGTGCGTCTCCACGCCCCCATTGCACGTCTGAGAGCGTCCGCTTCCCCGGGCGAATATCCAGCCACTTCGATGGCCATCTTCATCACCTGTTCTTGAAAAATGGGAACTCCCAATGTCTTTTCTAAAATAGGTTTGAGTTTGGGATGCTCATAGGTAACTTGCTCCAATCCCAAACGTCTTTTCAAATAGGGATGCACCATTCCTCCCTGAATAGGACCCGGACGGACGATTGCTACTTCCACCACCAGATCGTAAAAATTTCTGGGCTTCAGACGAGGCAGCATGGACATCTGCGCGCGTGATTCAATTTGAAATACGCCAACTGTGCGAGACTCTTGAATCATGCTGTAGGTCGCAGGATCGTCGGGCGGAATCGTGTGAAGTTCTAAAGAGCGCCCATAAGTCTCTCGAATGAGATCAAAGGATTTCCGAATGCAAGTGAGCATGCCGAGGCTGAGCACATCAATTTTGAGTAAACCCAATTTTTCGACATCATATTTATCCCATTGCACAACCGTACGCCCTTCCATAGNNGCGTGAGGATCATGCCGCCGGTGTGTTGCCCGAGATGGCGGGGAAATCCTTTGATACTTTGAGCAATGCGCAGCCAGCGATTCACAAAGGGATCGGAGTGGGAATCTTGAAAGACATTTTCTCTCCAAGCCGAGCGTTTTGAAAACTCTTCAATTTTACGAAGCGGAATCTCTAGAGCTTTGCCCACATCTCGCAAAGACGATCGTGTGCGATAGGTAATGAGCGTCGCTACCATTCCCGCCCGATGGCGGCCGTATTTTTGATAAATATATTGGATCACTTCCTCGCGGCGCTCGTGTTCAAAATCGACATCGATATCGGGGGCTTCATTTCGCTCGCGAGAAACAAATCTCTCGAAGAGCAGATTCATGCGAATGGGATCGATGGATGTGATTTCTAATAAATAACAAATGACGGAATTGGCGGCGGAGCCTCGTCCTTGGCAGAGGATCTTTTGAGAACGCGCATATTGGACTATGTCCCAAACCGTTAAGAAATAATCTTCAAATTTTAAATCGGCGACGATCTCCATCTCATGGTGCAACTGCTTCAGCACCTCGGGTGGGGGATGACCATGGTAGCGATTCTTAAGTCCTTGCTCGCAGAGCTCCTTTAAAAATTCATGAGTATTTTTTCCCTCAGGCAACCACTCTTTGGGATAGTGATAGCGAATTTCCTGCGGGCTGAAGCTGCAAGAC
>DDSI01000257.1 GCA_002343335.1 Bacteriovoracaceae bacterium UBA2394 | reverse complement strand
CACATATGCAGTATGCCCTCGATTCCATTGACGTCGTCTCGAGTAACGGAACCGCCCAAGATCTGATTAAGTCATTGGAAAAGCCAAAAGGTGGTCGCCCAACCTATGGACCTGCGTGCAACATCGGCCTCTATTCCAATGGAATGCAAAAGACGAAAGTGACAGGTTTTGCGATTCGAAAAATCATCTATGAGAATGCATATGAATTTTAACGAGGCGAGATTGATTGTATGTTTTACGCTTTGAGTGCAGCGGCGCTTCTCTTTGTCTCTGCAAATCCGCTGCATCCTATACAAGAATTTGGCAACATTCCTCCCACTAAACGCTGCATGCAGGTCGTGATGAGCTTAGAGCGTTTCTTGTCCATGCCAAAGTTCGATGCCGCCAGATTTGATGCGGTTGCCCCAAACTTCCGCACCCATTTCAACGATCAAACGATGTTTGCCGTAGCGGATAAATTGCACGAATTGAGATTGCAACAATTTGACACGGATCCGGAGCACGAGACTTATCCCATGTGGGACGAAACGTCTCTTCCCAAAGATTTAGAACTGGATTCGCCCAACATCACTCATGGGCAAGTGAAGGGGATCTTACGCGCCTATGAGGACTACCGAAATCTAAGAACGAAGGCCTCGGAAGTCTTTGCGGCCATTGAATCTAAGTTTCCCGATTTTTTTCATTTTATTTCCGAAGTTCCACGTCCTTGGGCTCGATACTATTATGTGTTCAAATTTTTTCATGATTACATGAGCAAGTTACCGCCCTCCGGTACGAGAAAGCATTCCGACTCGAATAAGCCCATGGTGAGAATCGCCATGGATTCAAGCTTGGAGAATAAATCAGGCGAACTGAATTCTTTCAACTCGACGTGGCGGCAGTTTCTACACAATATTCGAACTCAGTTCGGTGCAGACCAGTACACCAACGTCGTTTTACCTGAGCAGATTGTAGAATCTCGAAGAGATCAGCACGCTGATTTAGCAACATTTGAAAATTTAGAACTTTCTTCGGGCCCTCTCACGGACTCTCAAAAAACCGATTACCGCACACTCGTCGATCGGATCCGGGCGAATCGATACGACTATGATCAAGCGCATCTTAGCGCCACGCGCGCACCCACACCCCAATTCGAACTGGGTGACGATCGGATGATTGCTCAAGCCTTAATCCGTGGGGTCGATATTTTCTTCACCAGGGACTTAAGATCGGTCGACAGCCTTGCACAACATGAAAATTTATCTCGTCGATACGGAAAGTATTTTACCTACACTTTAAATGGAAAGGCCTATGAAGCAGTAAAAGTCGAGATCGAGGTGAATGGGAGAACCTATCACATGATCATGCTGAAGATTCGATAGAGGAAAAAAGATGAAAACTCTTCAAATAAAAATTATTGCCGCGCTCTCCGGTGTTATTTTTCTCTTTCAGGTTTCTAACACCTTTGCGGGGCCCTCCATCGCAGAATGCATCGCGAGAGTTCTCGAAACCAGCCATGCTTTAAAGCCAAATGCCACTTTGGATCTGGAGCTTTTAAAAGCGGCGGAAACAGCATCCCCTTCCGGAGTGCCACTCATTACTTTAATTCGATACGAAACCCATGAACCGGTGACTCTTGCTGAAATCAAGGCCCTCGAAGCACGCGCCGAAGCGTCTCAAGTGGAAATTCTTCCTGAATTCAGTCCGCTCCTCGGAGGAAAGGGAAATAGAGATGCTGCGACCTTTGTAGTGATGGGAACCGCAGACGCTCAAATGAACTTTTTCTCCGACCTACAAGCAAATGTCGTCAAAGATCGCGACCAACTGACTGCCAAAATTCTCAATTCCCAAGAGAAGCAACCCGTTCTTCGCAGTTTTTTTGCCCGCCTCGAGCTGAAACGATTTAACGGGAGTGCAGAGCTAGCTAAGTTCATTGCAACCTTGACAGGAAATTCTCTCATTCAAAATGAGTCGGATGGTCAAATTTATGTGGCGGTGAAGCGCGATCAATTTCTCAATTTAATGGAAGTTAAATCTGCCTCGAGAAGTTTTGCAAAAAATGGAGCGACTCTTCAGACAGATGAAGTGAGCCAGATCCATGAAGAGCTGGATGCCTTGAGAACTCGCACCAGCCACTGGTTAGAACTCGGAGATTTCGTGGTTGTTTCCTCACAACGAATCTCGGATCTGATGGAGTTGAGTGATCGTCATGTCGAAGAAGNNCGAAGTGTTTCAAGAGATCATTGCGCGAAAGACGATTGCTCCTCAGGTAACGGAACCTGACGTGAGCGAATCGACAATTGAGGGTTCGAGTTTCCAAACTCCTCTCGACATGGAAATGGGCTATGGACGAACCTCCATTGGCATCCTTCGAAATAATTTAGCCCCTTATCGCGAAGCGGTTCGCTCTCAACATTGGATTGCCATCACGGACGGACGGGGCGGACAGCGCACGAATCGCGCGATTTTGATGGATCCCGAATGGGGTGCAACGGCGCGTCTGGAGGAACTTGAGAATGCCTATCGAACCGCCGCTGGACTGGATTCAGCTTCTACCATTCCCGCATCCATCACGGATTACTTTAAAAGCATTCAAGGCCTTCCTCTTAGTAGCTCGGAAAA
This sequence comes from Bacteriovoracaceae bacterium UBA2394, assembly GCA_002343335.1. Classification (GTDB taxonomy): domain Bacteria; phylum Bdellovibrionota; class UBA2394; order UBA2394; family UBA2394; genus UBA2394. The sequence goes on along the minus strand of DDSI01000257.1, from coordinate 9,216 downwards.
TTCAGTTTCCAGCAATTTGCTCACCAACACCACTAAGTCTGGTGCGGATCTCATTCAAAGTGTGCGGGAAAAGAGAACGGGCACGATTCTCTTTTCGCTGGCACGAAAGGAGCGAGCCTATTTTCTAATACCGATTATTCCAGCAGACGCTGTCGTTGAAAATCCAGCTCCACCGCCTTCGGCTCCCGTAGAGGCTGTTGCGCCTCGAGTAGAGACTGTTGCGGCCCTCGTGGAGACGCCCCCCAATTCCCTGCCAGCACCGGCTCCTCTAAAGATTACCCAAGCGGCTCCCTCTCTAACCATCCCACGATCTGAACTTTGGAATTTGCTACCTCGACCGAAAGATATGCCTGCGCCCGAAGACACCATTCCTTCATCGCTTTCCTCGCAAGAACTTGCGAACGCTTCCACTCGCCAAAACCTGGTCCGCCATTTCGCCCATGGAAAAGCCTCCCTCGTCATCACGTCACAGGATGGGACCCCGGTGGGATTAGCCGTGAGCCCCAGGGAATTTAAGAAACGCGGAATGCAGCTTCTCAAAGATTACGACCAGCAGCTCTACAATGCGACAGCGGTGGCGGAGTTCGCAAATCTGTATGCGAAACGCGCTGAACAGAGCGGACATTTTCGCACTCGCGACCTCGATGTTCGAGACGAAGGGGATGTCACGGAATTGTTAAGTGCCTTTGACCGAAGCTTTTCAATTGTTCGATCTGATGAATTTGATCGAGACGGGTTTATTCTCCTTCGATTTAAACAAAGTTCTGTAAAAATGGATGAAAACACAAACGCAGAAAATAAGACGTTGCAGTCCGTCCCTTCGCCTAATGAAGATGTCGATGACTTCGTCTTGGAGATGGACTCCATTGTCGAACAATTGCTCGATCCGAAAGCAACTTTCGACTCCACCTTTACTCCTGAACTCGTCGGTTTACTCACTCGCATGAACACCTCCATCGAAAGCAATACCGTTTTGAAGGCGGAACTCGCCGCCCTATTTGCAGAGGATCAAATTTCTCAGGCGGAGGCCCAGTTGGGGCGCGTTCCAGAGGCCCACCGAAAACTTTTGGAAGACACCTTAAAGAAAATGAAGATCGCTGTAGTTTCTCATCAAGAAGAAATTACAAAACTACAGGCGGAGCGTGACGCAGAAACCGCAAAGGCCGCAAACGCGCAGAGAACTGCTGGCTTAATTCAAAGGGCAATTAAGATGACCCATGAATCGCCTGAAAAGCTGGCGAGACTTCATGATACCTTTGACGGCTCGTTAGCAAAATTGACGGACGCTCAAGTTCAGAATGTTGGTGACCAAATTGTCTTCCATCCCAAGGTCGCCGAAGATGTGAAGAAAATTTCGGTCCAAACAGTTGAAGGTGTAGCGAGTTATCTCGGATACATCGCATCGGGAGGTGCGGCCTCGCAAATCATGATTGTTAAAACGCTCCCTAAAGGACATGGCAGTAAGCGAGTCGCGGGCCGCTACATCGTGATCACCGTTCCCTTTCAAGGAAAAATTGCCGTCCTCGGAATTGTGCCTGCGCAGGGAGCAGGGAGCGACAGCATGGATACGCAATTGCGAAGTCGGGCTGCAGATCTAGGATTTTAGTCCAGGGACGCCCATCGAGCGAGGCGCTAACTTAGCGCCCGACCATGACACTTCTCATCGCATTAAACATTTTATTCATCTTGGGCTTACCACCCGAGCATCCGCATTCTGAAAAGCCTTCGAACGCGAAATGTGCAGCGATGGTCAGTCATTCCCCTCTTTCAAAATCCAAAAGTAACTTCGTAGCTTCTCCCCTAGGATCGGATTTCACTTTTCTCATCGAAGAGCATAAAAAGCGTCCGTTTATATTCCGAGGTGCCGACGATGAAAGACCTCATTATGCACAGTTTTTAAGTGAGGCGATTCGACAAACCCCCTCTCTTAACGTCGCAAAAATTGAAATCCTCTCGTCTCCGAATGCAAATGCTTTGATTCAAAAATATGATTTGCCCATCCTCGATCGAAAAATTCCCCGGAATTTTAGCCGATGTGATTTCATTAAAGGAAGGAGTGGAACGGAGATCTTGAATCAAGCGGCTCAGGAATACCCCGCGCGAAAGATGATCATCGCTGGGCTGAAATTATCGATTCTTGAATTCACGCTATCGTTTGAAAAATGGAAGTCGAATATACTAACACTTTGGCATAATTCCAGCGCCGATGAAAAAGAGAGTATCACTCAAATCTTTAGGGATCATTCACCGAAGTACTTCGCCACGCCGGATCATTTTAGCAACTTCCTGAATCAGGAGGACGCCACTGAAATCTATCAAAGCTTAAGACCCGCCCTTCTCAGCCTTTCCATTTCCACTCTCGCCCCGAAACTTAGAAATCAAGTTGCCGATTACTGGGCAATTTCAGTGATTTTTGGAATTCCAGATCCTCATCCTTCCAACTGGATCATTGACGAGAGAAATGAATTTTGGGTGATCGATATCAATCGGATATCGCGAGCTTTTGAGCTAGGCGCGGTGACCTATGTGAATGAAAACGGATTGACTCCTCTAGGATCAATGGAAGTCACCGAAGAAACCGTGGGTTTACTGAAAGCCTCGATTTCACCCGAGATGTCTCAATTCATTCGCCGCTTGAAGCGAAAGGATGTCATCGATTGGAGTCGAAGCGCCCGCTTTCAAATTTCCGATGTTGAGATCAACGGGATTTTGTCCCGCGCACAGATGATTTTGGAAGGAAGTCCTTCATTTTAAGTACCACCTACTAAGGGCGGTCTGAAAATATTTACTTTCTTGATCTAATTCTTAGGAGAAAGGTCCTTATGAAACACGAACTCCCCCCACTTCCCTATAAAAAAAAAGCTCTTGAGCCTTTCCTTTCGACGGAAACGCTCGAATTTCATTATGAAAAACATCACCGCGGCTACGTTGAAAAATTAAATGAACTGATAGTCGGCACGCCCTACGAAGAGATGGCGCTTGCCGATTTAATTCGGCAAGCGGAGGGTAAGATTTTTAATAATGCTGCCCAAGTTTGGAATCATACTTTTTATTGGAATTGTATGTCGCCCGACTCCACCCAATTGAGATCGCACGACTTTCAAGAGATTGTCCGTCACAATTTCGGCTCTCGCGAGGAACTCCTTCAGGAGTTCACAGAAGCAGGCAAAGATTATTTCGGCTCCGGTTATGTATGGCTCACCCTCGATAGCAACGGGAGTCTAAGGATCGAAACGATGACGAATGCGGAAAATCCCCTGACGCAGGATCGAATCCCCTTACTCACCGCCGATTTATGGGAACATGCCTATTACATCGACTACCGAAATGAGAGAGCCCGGTATTTAAATCAGTTCGTCAAAAAAATTAACTGGGAATTCGTGGAGAGGAATTTTCAAGAATTAGGAAGTGCGGGAGTTTCATTTAGACAAACTAAAGCCTAATCTATTTCCCGCTCCGACTAAGGTGTGCGGTTTTTAGGCGAGAGCTCCATTAAAATCTGGCTATGGCGTTACATTTGGCTTCGCTCGAGCGCTCGAATGAGAGCTTCTGGAAAATTCAAAACGCTAAGGTCATGAATCGTTATCAGGACTGGCGTCCACTCATGGGGGAAAGACGCACCGATGTCGTCGTGGTAGGTGCGGGCGTTACCGGCTTATCGACGGCCCTCGAACTTGCGGCCGCCGGAAAAAGTGTCATTGTTTTAGAGGCCAGGACACTGGGGATGGGCACCTCAGGCGCGACGAGCGCTCATGTCACTTATATTCCCGACATGGGATTAGCCTCACTTATCAAAGACTTTGGATTTGATGACGCAAAAAAACTTTTGCGCGGCCTTCGCGAGTCATTTCAAGTGATTCGATCCCGAGCTGCTAAATCGGTAAAGTGGAAAACTTTGGACGCTCTATTGATTGCAAATGACGTGGGAGATGAAGACGAGCTTGCTGAAGAACATGAAGCAGCACGCTCGCTTGGCATTCAAACGGAACTTCTTGATCAGTCGCGCCACTTTTGGACGAGTGGAAGGACCTTAAAGTTTCCCTCGCAGGGACAGTTCGATCCCATCTGCTATTTAAATTCCTTAGTGGATGACGTTCTTCAAAATCGCGGTGAAATTTTCTTTCACTCTCCTGTCACGGATTTTGATGAGGCCGCGGGTTGCGTCTACGTGGTTGGAGAGTCTTTTCAAATAAAGTGTCGTCATCTTGTTTTGGCGACCCACTCCCCGCTCGGAAAAGTTCTTTCGGCGCAAACGCGGATGATTCCGTATTTGTCTTATTTGATCGCGGCGAGGCCAGCGACTCCGACCTTAGCCTCCGATAGCCAGTATTTGGTATGGGACACCGCAAAGCCCTATCACTACATTCGCTCGATCTGTGACGAAAATGGCCCCCTACTCTTGTTTGGAGGCGCCGATAAAAAGGTAGGCCGTTTGGATTCTCGCGTTCTTCCATACCGCAGTTTACGCAGAGATCTCGATGAATTCATTTCGGTGAAGAGTATAGATTATCATTGGGACGGCGAATTTTTTGAGCCGGCGGATGGTCTTCCGTTCATTGGTCACGTTCCATTTTCAAATCGAGTTTTTATCGCGACAGGATATTCGGGGACGGGCCTCACCTTCGGCTCGATGGCGGGCCGACTGCTTCGAGATCAGATTCTCGATCAAGCGCAGTCAAAACCCCTTCTGGATTTACTCAAACCCTCGAGACTTCATGTGGGGCATGGAATACGCGAAATTTTGGATGAGAATGCATCCTTCGCGAAACATCTTGTGGTTGATCGACTTCTCGAAGGTCGTTCCAAAGTGGCCGCTGACCCCCAACATTTGCGCCCGGAAGAAGGCGCCATTTTGCGAGAAGGAAGTAAACTCATAGCGGCCTACCGCGACCGCATGGGCAATTTGCATTACTGCGATGCCACCTGCACTCATGCCGCATGCATCGTGAAGTGGAATCATGGCGATAAGACTTGGGATTGCCCTTGTCACGGCGCTCGATTTTCCTGCTTTGGAAAGAAATTAGAAGGACCTGCCTTGAAGGACTTAAAAGCAATCGAAGTGCTCAGCAGCACTTCTACGATGGCACTTGCTTCGAGCGCCGATTAATTTTGAATGGACATCATTTAAAAGGCTCTTGCACATGCACCATCCTCTTTACTTTTTCTTGCGAAGGTCTTCGAATTTCTTGGCTCAATCGAGGTCGCATCTTTTCTTGATCCATTTGCATAGAAATTACTCTTCCAGTTCGAGCGGATTCATACAGCGCTTGAATGACTTCCACATCCCTCAATCCTTCCTCCGCGGAGGGCTCAATCTGCTTATCGTTTAAAATACAATCGGAAAAGTAAATGAGTTCCGGCGCAAATTGATCGCGCTTCGGAAATCGAGTCCTCTGTTCTCGTTCTCCGATGCGAAGACGATGGGTGATGGGACTTTGCCATTCGTAAGCATTTTGCACCTCCAAACTTCCTTTCGTACCGACCACTTTGTAAACAGCTTGATCCGCCGATCCAAAGCTCGACACAAAAGTCGCGAGGCGATCTTCAGGAAACCTAAGTGTAGCGATCGTCGACTCATCGATGGACTCAAATCTGCGTTCCGAACTTGTCGCACTCATGGCAAATACTTCGATCGGTTCGGATTGAAAGAGGTATCGTGCCGCATTCAAACAATATATTCCTATATCGTAGAGAGTTCCCCCACCCTGTTCGATGGGATTAGTGCGAATGTTGCCTTCTTTGACCTGCATCGAAAAGGTAGAAGCAAAGTATTTAGGAGATCCGATTTTTCCGCGCTCGATCAAAGAAACGGCCTTTAAATTGGCCCGCTCAAAGTGAAGTCGATAAGCAATCATTAGTTTCACTCCATTAGCTTCCACAGCGCTGAGCATGCTTTCACACTCTTCAACGGTAACGGCCATCGGTTTCTCGCATAAAATATGGACTCCCGCCTCCGCAGCCCGCTCCACGTATTCTCGGTGAAGGTGGTTAGGAAGTGCGATATAGACAGCATCGATTTCGCCTCTATTAAGAATGTCTTCAAAATCGGCGTAATCCCCGTTTAGCTTCGTCTTATACTTCCTTGAAAGCGCACTCAGTTTCTGAGGATCGTCTGATATCAAAGATACCAATTCGGAGTTTTTCTTTGCATTGCGAAATGCCGGAAGAACGGCCGCCTGAGCAATATATCCCAGACCAACGACCGCATATTTCACTTTTTTATTTTGCATGAACGCAAAATATCAAACAGGTCCAGCTCTAAATTCTCTCTAAAGTAAGAATTCGTTATAGACCCTTGGCAGATCTCAGAGTCTTGCAAGTTCGATATTTCTAACTCATCTGAATCGTATCGAAGAAGAGATCGAACATTAAAAAGGAGTATTAAAAATGACGGACTTTAATAAACGAGATCAAAATCAAAATTCGCATCAACAACAAAAGGATATCCAAAATCAAAAACGTCCTGATGCATCAGGCAAAGGCTTCATTCCCGGTGAAGAGAATCGGGATCGATCCGCAAGCAATCGAGGCGAGGATAGCAACGAAGGTTGGAGCCCGAAGACGGAAAGCGGCTCTTCCACGCTCGATGAAAAAAATATGCAAGGGAAACAGCAATATCCGAACAATTCCAATGACCGAAATCGCTAATCGGTGACATCGATTGAGAGCGGAGTGAAATACCTCCGCTCTTTTTCGTTCCCCTCGCGAAAACAAAGGAGACTTTTCATGCGATCTAAGAATGTCAAAACTTTAAAAAAACTTAAGAATAATGCTCATCCGGCCAATGTTTATGAAAAGTTGAAGGAAGATCACCGGAAAGTCGAAAAGCTCTTTGAGAAAGTGCTTAAGACTTCGGAAAAAAATTTCGACGATCGTGAGCCTCTCTTTAACGAAATCTATCAAGAACTGTCGGCTCACGCGGATGCAGAGGAAAAGATTTTTTATCCTGTCACTGAAGGTGAAGAAAAAACGAAACAACTCACTCTAGAAGCTTACGAAGAACATAACCTCGTGAAATTGCTCCTTGAAGAGTTGAAGGAGATGGATTCTCAGAGCGATGTTTGGATGGCTAAGATGAAAGTTCTTTCGGAAGTCGTCAAACATCACGTCAAAGAAGAGGAAGAAGAACTCTTTCCCAAAGCAAAAAAGGTGATCGATAAAAATCTTTCTCGTTCAATGGCTGACGAAGTTGAACAAGAGGAAGAAGAATTCAAAAAGGCAGGATAAATGTATGAAAACGACTGAAATCTACTCCACAACTCCCACCACCAACATTCGGCACTGGGGGCCCGGATTATGGTCCGGCATCATCGCCGGGTTTTTTATAGCGCTTCTCACATTCTGGATCATTTCCTACTTAGGCATTGCCATAGGTGGTCACACGGCCGCCGCTGTTGCCCTTGATGAATTGGACTCGGTAGGAATTGGCGCATCCATTTGGCTCTTGGTCGCCTCTATTGCAGCGTGCTTTCTTGGCGCATACTTTTGTAGTCGAATTGCTTCTTATGCTTCATGGAAAGCGGGAATCGCGGAAGGCTTAGTCGTAAGCTCTACCTTCTTTATGTTTCTAGCGCTGACATCGGGAATGGGCCTCGCAGTGGTTGGTCAAGGAGTTGCCAAGACAGCGGGCTTGGCCGCAGGCGCTTCGGGACCGATGCTTGCAAGGGCCGAAGTTCAAACCGTGATTGGAAATGCGCTGAGCGGTCTTTCGTTGAAGTCGGATCCATCCACCGTCGTTACGCGAGTAGGGACAGATCTCTTGCAAGGAAACACTCAGGGCGCTCGAAATTACTTAGCCTTTCAAACTGGTCTTTCTGGAAGTGAACTTGATGCAAGATTGCGAACTCTACAAGCTTCCATCATCCAAGCCGGTGAGGAAATTAAATCGAAAGCTGGAACGACATTGGCGATGATGGGTTGGTTTGCATTTCTCGCAACGCTTCTTGGCACAATCGGAGCCTGCGTAGGAGCAGCAGTAGGAGCAAGACAAAATGTGACGTCCCCCCTACGCATGTGGGCTACCGCCCCGGTTTCCGACGTTGCGTAACGAAGAATTAAGCCAGGTGTCCGTGTATGATGGGGCTGCGTCACACCACTTTCTGGAAGATAGCTCTCGTGGTTGTCTGCGGCACCTGGCTTGGGCTACACGTCGTCCTTCCTTGGTATCTAACGCGCGTAGCGAATCGTGAACTTGATAAAATTCCCGGCATCGATGGACAGATTGAAAGAATAAATTTTTACCTTTTAAACCTTTCATTGGTCGCTGATAAAACGACTATCCAAGCGAAAGACGATTCGTTCAGCACAACCCTTCCTCAGGTGCGATTCTCACTGGATGGAAGTGAACTCGTTCGATTCAGACTCGCTGGAGAAATTGAACTCCTTTCTCCAGAATTTGAATGGAAAGAAATTCCAAAAGCTGAGGCAAAGGCAACTGAACAGACTGAGCTTCCGAAAGATCCTCGATTTTATTCCACCGGGCTAAGATTGAGGCGGCTCGTTCCCGCGGTGCTCCAGGGATTTTCAATTGAAGATGGTTCCCTATCTTTGGTCCTCCAGCCCCAGACTTTAAAAGTAAAAGATGTTCAGTTGATCTTGGATAATGTTGCAACTCGCCGTTCAAAACAAAAAGGTCCCGCCCAATTGAAGGCCACAGCAACTCTTCCCGGCGAAGGAAAGTTTGAAACTTTCGGCGTGTTTGATCCGCTCGATCCGTATCCTGACGCTAAAATAGAATTCAAAATTTTAGATTTAAAACTGGCTTCCCTGGCACCTCTCAGCCGCAGTCTTACTAAAATTGATGCCGAGAAAGGCACGTTGGATGCTGCCGGTGAAATTGCTACGACCAAAGGAGTTGTGGAAGGCTACATTAAACCTCTCTTTGAAAATGTGAGCGTTACCGAACAAAGAAAGGGCCAGGGATTTTGGCGAACGGTTTGGGAACATATCGTACAAGGGGTCGTTTCCATTTTTGAAAATGACGAAACCGATAAGGTCGCTGGGAAAATAAGAATTCGCGGCGACCTCACACAACCGGGCGTGAGTTTTTGGGATATTTTCAAAACCACCTTCAAGAATGCATTTGGGGAGCCCCTCACAGCGCAGTACGAGCGCTCGCTCAAATTGAAGCCCACGCTGCCAAAGAAAAAATAAATTACCAGAAAAATTAAATTGTTATGTAAAATTAAATTGCCGCACTCGTGCGCCGCACTCATT
>DDSI01000138.1 GCA_002343335.1 Bacteriovoracaceae bacterium UBA2394 | reverse complement strand
ATCTAGGCCCGATCAAGCTTTACGCCTACGGGCTTTTAATGGCGCTCGGATTTTTCTTTGCCATCAATTGGTCTGCTCAGCGTGCGACGCGTTATAAAGTGTCGCGCGAGTTCATTTCGAATGTAGGGATTTGGATCATTGTGGGCGGAATTGTCGGTGGGCGTGTGGCATTCTTGGCGGTCGAGGAGACGTGGACAGATATTTTTACTTTCAAACTTTTCGAAGTTTGGAATGGGGGAATGGTTTTTTATGGGGGCCTCGTCTGTGCGATCCTTGCGAGTTGGGGTTACTGCAAAAGGAAGGGTGTGGAATTTATCACGCTCGCTGATATTGCCGCTCCGACCATCGCTTTCGGCCAGATCTTTGGGCGCCTTGGTTGTTTCATGGCGGGATGTTGCTACGGAAAACAATGTGATCTGCCTTGGGCCGTGAGCTTTACACATCCGCTCTCTCTCGCCCCCAAGAATGTGTACCTGCATCCCACACAACTTTATGAGCCTCTCGGAAATCTTTTGGTGATCGCGATTATCCTTCTGATTGAAAGAAAGTTTGCGACGAGACAAAAGGGCCTCATCTTTGTGACGTACCTTTCGCTCTACGCCATCGTGCGAGTGACGGTGGAGGCGTTTCGAGGCGATAGCGAGCGGGGCTTTGTGACTTTTTGGGATATGTATCCCAATGAATGGCTTTCGACTTCGACGGCCATAAGCGCGGTCATGCTATTGATTAGCGCGATTATTTTTTGGATGTATCGTGGGCGTCCGTCACCGTCTTCTTCGCGATAAGAGACTCGAGCCAACGAGATAGATGGTTAAAATCCCGGCCGCAAGCCAGAGCGGTAAAATCAAGCGCGAATCGGGTCGCAAGCTACTCATCAATGTGGCGCTAAAAAGTAAGCCCACCGTTACCAACGTGAGATTATTCTGCCGGTTCATCGCACGAAAATTTTCAATTGTCCGTTCCATGGTGGAGCCGCCAAAGGGAAAGTTTTCGTCATCCAGTTTTTTAACGATCGTTCTTACTTGAGAAGGTAGTTCAGTTCCCAACGATCTTAGTCCTTCGAATGTTTTATACAGATCTTTCAGTATTTCCTCGGAAGAAAATCGTCGTTTTAAGAGCGAGGCCCCAAACTTTTGCCCATACGTGATAAATTCAAAATCGGGATCAAGTCTTCGGCCGATGTGTTCGAGAGTCATCAAGGAACGATAGAAAAGAATGAGATCGCGCGGTAACTTTACCCGATATTTTCGCGCGATATGCGTGGATTCCAAAAGAAGTTGGCCGATGTGAATTTCTCGAAGCGGCTTTCCCAAATGCGGGCTAAGAAAAACGGCGATGTCGGATTGAAAATCTCGTAAATTAATTCGCTTACCAAATTCCCCAATTTCAGAATAGGCCACTGCTAAGCCTTCGAAGTCCCGCGAGACGACAGCAAGGAAAATTTTTGAGAGGCGCTGACGGAGTTCAGCGTTGAGACTGCCCACCATTCCAAAATCCAGGAGGCCGAGCGTGCCTTTGGCATCCGTATTTAAAAGAACATTGCCTGCATGCGCGTCCGCATGAAAAAGCCCGTGAAAGAAAATGCTTTCAAAAAAGAATGTCGCCAATTGCTCAGCTAAAAATTTTCGATCCACATTTTCAGGAATGATGTGGATTTGGCTGAGGGCCTTTCCTTTCAGCTCACTCATCGTAAGAACTTTTTTAGTCGTGTGATTCCAATCGACCACGGGGATCTCGATGCCCTTCCAATCCGGAAAAAGTTCATGAAATCGATCGAGGCGGCTGGCTTCCAGAGTGAAGTCTAGTTCTTCATTGATGGTCCGTTGGAATTCACGAACGATGGCGGTCAGATTAGCAAGACGAAATTCCTCACGAAGACTTTCCAGGGCCTGCGCAATGAAATAGAGAACTTGAATATCCGCCTGAATGACGGAGGTAATTCCTGGACGCTGAACTTTGATGACAACGGCCTGTTCGGAATCCTTCATGACCGCTCGATGAACTTGCGCAATACTTGCGGCTGCCAGTGGATTTTTATCGATACTCGCAAAGATTTCCATGGGATCACGGCCAAACTCGCTATGCAGAATCTCGATAACCGTTTCATAGGGAAAACTGGGGATGCGATCGGCGAGTTTTTCGAACTCATCGATATAGTCTTCTGATAGCAGGTCGCCGCGCGTGCTTAAGACCTGGCCGAGTTTAATGAAGGTCGGGCCCAGTTCCTCGAAGGCCAGCCTAAGTCTTCGAGGAATGGAGGTTGTTTCCTCCGATTCCGAACTTTTTTTGGAGCCCGCATGCCAGCCCAAATCGTGAATAAGTCCACCAAATCCATGTTTCGCCAACACGGTGATGATCGTTTGGAATCGAGTCCAGTTGGCAATTTTGGATTTTAGACCCATCGAACGTTGGAACCCTTCTTTCTTTGTCCCTTTGGATTTTCGATGATCGGTTGCAGATCGATTTGGCGCTTGAATCGATCGACGCGTGCGACCTTCACTTTCAATCGATCGCCTAACCAGTATTCTTTGTGCGTACGAGATCCTTTTAAGACGGTTTCCAACTCATCCACATTCCAGTGATCGGGGGGAAGATTTCGAAAGGGGATGAGGCCTTCCACGCCATGCGGAAGAATTTCTACGAAGAGTCCAAAGTTTTTCACCGACACCACGAGACCGTCGAAGGTTTCGCCAACGAAGCCCTCCATGTAACGCACCTTTTTTAAATCTTCCATGTCGCGCTCTGCGAAGAATGCGCGACGTTCTGTGTCCGAACAAGCGTTCGACATCTGCTCCAACTTATCAAAGGCATAAGGTTCTGCCTTGGCTTTGAGAAAATTGGAGTTCCGTAAGATCCGATGCACCATGAGATCGGGATAGCGGCGAATCGGGCTCGTGAAGTGAGTATATGACTCCGAACCCAGACCGAAGTGTCCTGCATTTGTTGCGGAATAGCGCGCTTGCTTTAGCGAACGGAGCAACGATACGGCTAAGATTTTTGTATCGCGATGTTCGCGAATGGAATCCAGAAAGCGTTGAATCGAATCTTCCAGATCGCGGCTCATGGAGAGAGAGAAGCCCCATCGCTTGACGATCTTTTGAAGGCGTTCAATTTTAAGGGGATCGGGATCTTCGTGAATTCGAAAGACGGAGGAATAACCCGCTTTTTCAATCGACTCCGACACGCATTCATTCGCGAGAATCATAAAATCTTCGATTAGTTTGTGAGCTTCATTGCGCTCCGAGATGTAGGTCCGAAGAACATTTCCCGTCCGATCGATTTCCATTTCGGTCTCTGGAAGATCGAGGTCCAAGCCGCCCTTCTCACGGCGGCGATTGCGGACAATTAGCGCCAGCTCATGGGCAAGAACCAGCATCTCCTCTAAATCCGTCCTTACAAGCCCTCTTTGCCCCTTTTCGACCACTTGGGCGGCAATCGTATAAGTCAGCCGGGCCTGACTGAGGATCTTAGAAGGATAGATAGAGGAGCGAACGATCTCTCCCTGTCTATTTATATCCATGTCGCAGGTGAGAGTGTAGCGCTCCTCCTTGGGAACCAAACTGCAAAGATTGTTGGAGAGAATTTCCGGCAACATGGGAATTGCGCGGTCGGGAAAATAAATGGAAGTGCCGCGCTCAAATGCTTCTCTATCGAGCGCTGAATTTTCAGGAACAAAATGAGAAACGTCGGCGATAGAAACTTTCAAATTAAAAATATTTTTTGAAACTTGGGTGACGCAGATTGCATCGTCGAAGTCGCGTGCGGTCTCACCATCGATCGTTACGTGGTTAGTCTTCGTTAGATCCACGCGCCTCGAAGAATCGCCGAGTTGTCTTTGGGAACTCTTTGCAACCTGAATGGCTGCATCACTAAAGTCTGAAGGAAACCCCCGCGCTTCTTGTACGATCGCTAATTCCACTTCGGGATCGTTGAGCGATTCAAAGGTTTCAATAATACGTCCTGTAAACTCACGATTGCCCTTGCGACTCAATGCGACACGTACAATCTTGTGCATTTTCGCATCATGTCTTTTAACTTCCGTTGAATTTAGGAAAATGAATCCAGGAAAATCTTTCACGAAAGGTGTTAGTTGGAAATCTCGACGGCGATGAGAACGAGTGATGTAACCGAGGACAGTCCCCTGATTTTTCACGGTTTTTTTGCTCGACCTCTGAGCGTCTTTTAATGAATCATTAGATCTGGAGGTATTTTTAGATATGAAATTCGGTTTTCGTTTTCTCATGCCACTTGTTGGCTTAGCAGCAATGTCTGCTGCGGCGCCAGCGGCACATGCCGACAACCACAGTGTTTCGGGCCATGTACGCACGCGTTTTGAACTAAATGATAATGCTAACGGTACGGATACTCCGTACACACATATGATCATCAACCGCGCTCGGTTGAATTTAGATGTAACTCCAGCCAAGCCCCTGATGGTTAGAATTACACCTGAATTTACCCACACGTTTGGTGAAGCTGCTACGGCTGCAACTTTTGGAGCTGCCGGAGTTGCGGATGCTAACTTTACTGCCCACGAAGCTTGGATGAGCTGGATGGCCAACGATATGTTGACTGTCTACGCTGGTCGCCAAGTGTTGACCTACGGAAATGGTCTGATCATTGGAGTCAATGATTGGGGTCAAATGGGTAACAACCATGATGCCCTTCGCTTAGTGATCAATCACGGCTACGGACGTTCAGATTTGATCTGGGCGAAACGAGCCGGTCGTGCGGGCACATGGCGTAACGATAACAATCTTTATATGTTGTACAACGCGTTCACTCCATCCGGATTGGCGTTCTTGAAGAACCTAGATTTCTATCTAGCTTGGAACGACGATCAAGGATTCCCTGCCGCTGCAACCAGCGCTTTCTTGGTTGGTGCACGATTCGCCGGGGATGCGGGCATGTTGAACTATGACCTCGAAGGCGCTGCGGAATTCGGCAAAGTTGCTGGAGCCAAGAGCCAAAAAGGTTTCATGGTTGATGCCACGGTAGGAGCTGCGGTTAGCAAAGCCAATGTCGCTTTCAACGTTGCTTATGCCAACTCTGAGTGGACTGAAGTTGCTCCGAATACTCATGAACTCATGGGTAAAGCGGATGTCTTGACCACCCGAAACAACATCATGAACTTTGGTCTCGCCGTTGATGGTAAATTCAACGACACCTGGGGTGCTGGTGCGGCTGCTGCCTACTACCTCGCTCCCAAGGATGATGCTGGTGCAACGGGCGGTGTTGCTCAAGTGGCAAACAAGCGCCAAGTGGGCTTCGGTGCTGATCTCGCGATCAACTATATGCCTGAAAAGATGCTCACCTTTGATCTCGGCTACGACATGTTCAAAGGTATGAGCGCCATCAAACCTCGCGATAAATTCGTTTCGAAGTTCTATCTGCAAGGCACGATGACCTTCTAATTTAAGCGCACTTTAAAGTGTGTTTACGAGGGGCTCCCATAATGGGAGCCCCTTTTTTTTATTTAACACCTTCTCCTTGGACTGGCGTTTTCCATCATTTTCGCAGTTTTTAGACTAGATTCTGGCGGGAATACTAAGCCAATGCCGATGGACAGTGAGTTTCAATTTAACCTAAAGTCCGATTTGCGTGCCCAGGTGGCGGAATTGGTA